>JASIBM010000427.1 GCA_030045175.1 Streptosporangiaceae bacterium
GTGGCGCAGCGGCTGGCCGACGCCTACATCGACGTGGCGGCGATCCGGCTGACCATGTGGCAGGCCGCCTGGCGGCTCGCCGAGGGACTACCGTGCGACGCCGAGATAGCCACCGCCAAGTTCTGGGCCGCCGAGGGCGGGCACCGGGTGGCGCACGCCGCCGTGCACGTGCACGGCGGCGTCGGGATCGACGTCAGCCACCCGGTGCACAGGTACTACACCGCGGCCAAGCAGCACGAGTACGCCCTCGGCGGCGCGACCACCCAGCTCCGCCGCCTCGGCACCGTGCTGGCCGAAACTGGGCTGGCCGGGACTGGGCTGGCCGAGACTGGCCTGGCCGGGGCCGGGCTAATGGATCGCTAGCCAGGCCCGCCGGGTGTTTCGAGCGCCGCGATGCCCGCCGCTATCTGCTCAGACTCCGCGATGCCAAGATCGGTAGCCAAGGCAAGCGCCCTGGTCAGGCACGAATGCGCCTGACCAGTGTCACCGGAATCCGTCAGCGCCTTGCCCAGGGCGCTCCACGCGGCGGCCTCCTGATACTGGTCCCGTACCTGGCGGCTGATGTCGAGCGCGCTGCGGGCGAACCTGATCGCGTCGTCGCTCCTGCCGAGCTGCCGGTACGCGTCAGAAAGGAGCGAGCGAGCCAGGCTGTCCGACGAGTGGTCGCCTCGCTGGTTGACCATCTCAAGCGCCCGCTCCATCTGAGCGGCGCCTTCCGCTACGCGGCCGACCTCGACGTACAGCATGCCCAGGTTCATCAGCGCCCGCCCAAGGACCAGCGGGTCGCAGTCGGGATCGATGCGGTCGCACCGCTCAAAGTGGCCGATGGCCTCGTCGTACCGCTTGAGCTCCTTGCACGCGATCGCCATGTTCCCATGCACGGTCACCTCGCACCGCAGGTCCCCGGCCAGCCTGCAGAGCGCCAGCGCCTGCTCCAGGCGCGCGAGCGCCTCGATGTTCTCGCCGCGATACATCAGCGTGATGGCGAGGTAGTTCAGCAGCCAGGCGTGCGCGGCGCCGTCGGCGATCGCCGCGGCGCTTTCGATGCCGACCTCGAGCACCCGGACCCAGCCGTCCCACGGGCTGCGCAGGAATGCCCGCCAGACCACTTCGGCGAGCTGAGCACAGGTTTGCCGAAGTCCCCACCGGAAGGCCAGCATGACCGCGGCGACCACATTGTCCCGCTCGGTGTGGCTCCAGTCCGCTGCCGCGTCGTAGCTCGAGAACATCAACGGCAGCGCGCCGGGCTCGACGGCGGCGAGCTCGAGCTCATGCCGGGGCGATAGCTCAAGGCTGGTCAGCGCCCGGTCGGCGGTGTGCATGTACCACGACAGGACCCGGCCGACGGCGCTCTCGCGCGACTTGGCCGGCTCGTCGCGCTGCGCGCACTCCACCGAGAACGCGCGGATCAGGTGGTGGAAGCGGTACCTGTGCTCTGAGGTCGCCTCGAGCATGTGCGCGTCAACGAGCCGATCGAGCCTGCGCGCAGCCGACCCGGCGTCCACGCCGAGCAGCGCCGCCGCCGCCGGCAGGCTGATGTCGGACCCAGGCCACAGGCCAAGCAGCCGGAACGCGCGAGCGTAGTCTTCGGCGCCCGGCGCGGCCGATCCAGCCAGGGCGGCGTAGCTGACCTGGAAGCTCGCGCGCACCGCCATGTCGCCGTACTGAAGCTCCTCCAGCCGCTGCAACTCGACCGCGAGCCGGTCGGCGAGCGCGCCGATGCCCCAGTGGGGCCGGGAGACCAGCCGCGCGGCGGCGATCCTGACGGCCAGCGGCAGGCCACCGCAAGCCGCCAGCAGCGCCCGCGCGGCCTCGGGCTCGGCGGCAACCCGCTCAGGGCCGCAGATTGTCGACAGCAGCGCGAGCGCATCGGCGTCGTCGAGCGCCTTCAGCGCCAGCGTCCGGCCGCCTTCGAGCTCGGCGAGCCAGCTTCGGCTGGAAATGACCACCGCGCTTGATCCGGTCCCCGGCAGCAGCGGCCGCACCTGGCTGACATCGCGCGCATCGTCGAGCACGATCAGCATTCGCCGGTCGGCGATCTTCGTCCGATACTCGGCGATCAGGTCGGCCTCGTCCTGCGGCATGCCGGACTCGGCCACCCCAAGGTGGCGCAGCAGCCTGGTGAGCGCGTCGGCCTTGGAAACGGGCTGCTCGCGCGACCCGTGCAGCTCCACGAAGAGCTGGCCATCGGGGAACTCCGCCCGCAGCCGATGCGCGAGGTGGATGGCCAGCGCGGACTTTCCCATCCCGCCTGCGCCGGTGATGGTGGCCACCCGGACCGCGCGGGACTGCCCGTCGTTGACCAGGCTGGCCACCAGCCAGTCGACCTGCCTGGTCCGGCCGGTGAACTCCGTGATGTCGGGCGGAAGCTGGGCGGGCGCCAGCGCTCCCGGCGGCTGCGGCCCGGCTGCTGACTGCGCCTGCGTCGCCGACGCCGAGTGCCTCGCGGCCGAGCTGGCGGCCGAGCCGCCGTTAGCTTGCGTGCCTGGTTTGCCGACGATCCCGCGCGCGGCGCGCAGGAAGCAGGTGCGATCTGAGCCGGCCAGTTCAAGCGCGTCCGCCAGCAGGAGCACGGAACTCTGATAGGGCCTGGTGGTGTGACCGGACTCC
>JASIBM010000428.1 GCA_030045175.1 Streptosporangiaceae bacterium
ACTCGGCGTTCCGACGCAGAGCGGTGTGGATAACGGTGGCCGTCGTGGTGGCCGCTGCCGCCGGGGTTGTCGTCGGCCAGAAGACGCACTGGCCCGATCTGACCAGCCAGCCCGCCGCGCTCAATCGCGCGGCCGCTTCGAATCGGGCCGGCGTTTCCGGCGGGGCTGGCGTTTCCGGCCGTGCTGGCGTTTCCGGCGGGGCTGGCGTTTCCGGCCGTGCTGGCGCTTCCAACCGTGCCGCCGCGCCCAGTGAACCAGGGTTCGGCAGCCGTCTCGCCGCGCCGCGCGGCAAGGCCTCGGCCACCCGCAGGAGCAGTCTTCGCCGCGACACCCGGACAGGCGCCGGCGTGGCCCGCCGCTCGGCAAAGCGCCGGGCCGCAAGCCTCCGGTCTGACCGAGGCGAGCATGGGATCCTTGCCGACTATGCCAACCCGGTGCGCGCCATCACGGGCCTGCTGCCCGAACGCGTCGACATGGGCGTCGACTTCGGCGGCAGCGGCCCGATCTACGCGATCGGCCCGGGCGTCGTCACCAGCGCGATGACGGGTGACGTCGGCTGGCCGGGTGGCGGCTGGATGACGTATCGCATCACAGCCGGCCCGGCCAATGGCCTGGTCGTGTACGTGGCCGAGGACATCACGCCCACCGTCACCATGGGTCAGAAGGTCACGTCAAAGACCGTGATCGCCAACATGTTCAACGGCGGTGCCGGGATCGAGACTGGCTGGGCCCAGTCGGACAATATGTCGCCCGTGTCGCAGTCGCCGGAGGCCGGCGCGATCAGCGGGAACGGGCCGTTCCCGACCGCGATTGGGATGAACCTCGAGAAACTGCTCCAGGCGCTCGGCGCGCCCGCCGCGAACAACCGGGATGAGTCGACCTTCGGCGTGCTGCCGCCCGGCTACCCGACCTCCTGGTGACGGCCGACAGCCGGTCCAGGGCGGATCCCGCAAGCTAGCGGCCTGCCGACACACCCATAGCGCCAGCGATTCAGTGCACGGGCGGCGGGCTACCCTGCGCGGTAGCGACGAGTTGCGGGTCCCAGTCGCACACCGCGCATGCGTGCTCGAACGCGGCCCTGGCGAACTCCAGGGCGGCTGCGTGCGGGTCGGCGGCCGCGCGGACGTCATCCCACGGCATCAGGTACTCGCCGAGTTCGGCGTCCCAGCGCCCGCCGACGGCCGACAGGTCCCCGGCCGCGTACTCCTCGGGCGCCGGGTGAGCGTACGCGTAGAACGCGGCCTGCGGGTGCCTGTGGTCGCCAGGCCACCAGCCAACGGCGACCTCCTGGGAGTCCATCGCGTTGCGCGTGATGAAGTCATCGGACGGCGGGGCAGCCGACCTGCCTGAGAACAGGCTGACCGCCAGGTCGAAGGAGCCCCACCAGGCGTTGACCGGGGTCGACCGGCCGCGGAACGGCGCCCGGTACGCGGTGAGCACAGCTGCGGCCTGGGTGGCCGCCGCGAAGTAGTCAGCGACCTGGGCGCGATCGAAGCGCGCGTGCTCGTAGTCCGCGTCAAACGGCTCCGTCCACGGCACCTCCTGCGGCGTCAGATCAATCTGCACGTCACCAACCAGCCGCCGCACGCCGGCCAGCACCTCCCGGGTGACGTCGCCGACGGGCCGGTCCGGGGTGAGCGGCACCCGGTGCTCCCTGCCGTCGCTGTGCTCGGCGACCGCCTCGGCCGATCGCAGGTCGAGCGCGACCACCAGGGCGCCCGAGCCGTCGGGCGCGGGCAGTGGCGCCGTCTCCCAGCCCCGCGCGGTCAGCCGCAGCGCGGCGTGCTGCAGCTGCGGCTCGGGCGGGGCGAGCCTGGCCGCGAGCTTGCCGAGCACCTGGGTGTGAGCGTGCAGCGTGTCACATGTAGCGTTCCACTGGTCGTAAGACGCAGCTGGCCAATTCTGAGCCATGAGCCGCACGATAGTAGGCAGGCGGCCCGGTGCTTAACCCGCCCCCATCGCAAACGCGCCGCGAGCTGGTCGCTTTGTCGCTCGGGGGCGGGGCGACTTGTGAGTAAGCGGGACCGGCTCCAGCGAATTGTTGTGAATTGTGGTTGAGAGAAACGTGACCGCGACCACGCGCGCGTTCACGATCCCGTCAGCGGACCGCAAGGTGGCATGTTTGGCTTCTAGCGGGGGTATAATAGGGCCATGCCGCACCGCTAGGGTCATTCTTCTAGTCGGCTCTTCGTGGTCACCCGGGCCGATCTGCCGCCCGGGGCTCAAGCCGTTCAGGCAGCGCACGCGGTCATCGATTTTGCCTGCACGTACCCCAGCCTGACTGCCGCTTGGCATGCGGCGTCGAACGTGCTTGTCATCCTCGCCGTGCCGGACGAGCTAGCGCTCGGCTGGCTGGAGCAGGACCTCAGGGCCGCTGGCCTGCGCGTCGCACCGTTCCACGAGCCGGATCTTGGTGGCGCGCTGACCGCTGTCGCCATCGAGCCCGCCGCGGCCCGGCTGCTCCGTCGCCTCCCACTGGCTCTGCATGCCGGAGAGGAGGTGAGGACATGACAATTCAGCTACAGGCAGCCGCCGACCTGCGGGCGGAGCTCGTCGAGGTGCTGGCCGAGCGCGATGCGCTTGCGGCGCAGCTCGAAGGGGACCTGCCCGCGGCAACCCGCTGGCTGCAGCGCAAGGTGTGGCGGCAGGCCGCCGCGCTAGATGCGCTGAACCGCAGGGTCGCCAGTCAGCGATTCGTGCTGCGCACGCTCGACGAGCTCGGCCGGTCGCTGACCACAGCCGAGTACCGTGCTGCCAGGGACGGCGTAGCCAACCTGGCGCTGCGGGACCGGATCGACGATCCTGATGCTGGTTAAGTCCGCAGGTGCAGGCGCGTCGGCCGCCAGCCGGTCGCCGTGCGCGCCCTGGCCCACCGCGCTTGGGTGAGCGGCAGGCGCCGCCGCTTACCCGGCGCCCCAGGAGCCCGACGGCAGGGCGGCCGCCTCTAAAGCGGCAGGCAGCGGGTTCGATTCCCGCCTGGGGCACGGCCCGCCTGGGGCACAGCCCGCCTGGGGCACGAGCCTTCGCGCCGTTCGCGTGATGTGACCCGCGGTCTAGCCGGTGGCTGGAAGAGGCTCAAGGAAGGCTCGTGATCGGCTCGACCACCGGCTCGACAGCCATCGGCTCGACAACCGGCTCGACAACCGGCTCGACAACCGGCTCGACAGCCATCGGCTCGACCATTCCAGGGCTCGGCGTGGCTGACAAGGCATGCCATCATCGGAAACATGATCACCTTTCTTGGCCCGGTGACGGCTGGCGGCATCATCGAGCCCATGTGCATCGTCCCCTTCGACCTGGCCGCGCACGGCTACGTGCAGGAGGAGTTCTTCGCATCGGGAACGGCCAGTAGCTATCGCCTGGCGGGCGCTGCCAGGAGTGACGGTCGCTGGGCGGCCGAGGTCGCAGGGAGCGCGCCGTTCCGCACCAGGATCGTGGTGCGCCGTCCCGAGAGCCCGGACCGATCAGCGGTACCTTGCTGATCGAGTGGCTCAACGTGTCGAGCGGCTTTGAGGCCGACGTGGAATGGGCGTACCTGCACGAGGAGATCCTCCGGGGACGGCACGCTTACGCCGCGGTATCGGCGCAGCTCATCGGCGTGCACGGCGGCGAGGGGATACTCGGCTTCCCCGGTCCGTTCCCCGGGCTGCGGGCAGTCAGCCCGGCGAGGTACGGCACCCTGGCACTTCCTGGTGATCAGTATTCCTTCGACATCTTCCGGCAGATCGGGCTGGCGCTTGGCCCACGGCGCGATGGCGTGGCGGGGCCGGGGGAGCACGTCGCGCTGGCCGGGGACGCGGCACTGGCCGGGGACGCGGCACTGGCCGGGAACGACCCGCAGGCCGGGAACGCCGCTCAAGGGCAAGACGGCGCGGACGAAGGGCTTTTCGTGGTCTCGCCCCGCCGGGTACTCGGCGACCTGGCTCCCGGCCGCGTCCTCGCGCTCGGAGAGTCTCAGTCGGCCTACTACCTGACGAGTTCCTCTTTGTTGTCAAGTGCTCTGGCGAGGTTTTTTCGTGGCTGCTGCCGGCCGGGATGCTGGGCGTAGGCTGGTGGCGGGTCCGGGAGTGGCTGGTCCGAAGAGCTGGCGTGCGGGGTGTGAGCCAGTCGCGCTGGATGCTGAGTCGTTCCCCGGTTGCCCTCCCGGGCCCGCGCTGGCTGGCTGGCGGCGGGCGTCGGCTTGGAGCTGGCGGTAGATGGCGTCGCTGATCTTGCGTTTGAGGGCGCGGATGGCTTCCTTGCCGGTCTTGCCCTCGGCTGTCTTCTTGTCGTAGTAGGCGCGGCCGTCGCTGTGCTTGTTGCGGATCTGGGTGACGGCGGCCATGTGGATCGCGTGGTTCATCCGCCGGTTGCCGCGCCGGGACAGCCGGAACACCTTGCGCTTGCCGGAGGACGCCTCGACCGGGGCGGTGCCGTTGTAGGCGGCGAAGTGGTCCTTGTCGGGGAAGCGGGAGACGTCGCCGGCGTCG
>JASIBM010000429.1 GCA_030045175.1 Streptosporangiaceae bacterium
CGCCTCGATGGCTTCATGGTGATCGCCGCCGCGCTGTCGGCGAACAGGGTGCGGGCCGCCACGCGGGCCGCACGGCGGCGCGACCGCCGGCGTAGCGCGCGTTAGGTAGATATCACCATTTCGCCACTAGGTGTCCTCCGCGTAACCCGTGCACACTGGACTCAAGTGCCCGGCCGACTGACCGCGGATCCAGTAGCGGACAGGTTCAGCGAATCAGGAGGAGCCATGAAGCGGGTGCGTTACCTGGTCGGCGCGGCCGGCCTCGCGCCGATGGCGATCGGGACGGTAGCGGCAGGTGGCGCGCATTCGGCCGCCGCCGGGGTCACCGGCCACGGGACGACCGTCGCCGCGCGCGGTACCCTGAGGCCCTGGGGTCCGATTCCAGACATCGAACGCGTCGACTGCGCTGCCCGCGGCGACTGGCTCATAGTCAGCCAAAGCGACTTTGCCGGGCAGGACTGCTTCGCGAACGCCGGCCACGAGAATGTCAAAATATATCATATCGATGCCGTCTATACCGGCAATAATGGAGTCGACTTCGTCGTCGACTATAAAGGAGTCTCCTACGGTTGCTCTCAGCCGTTTAAGAATACGTGGGTCAACGTGAGCTCCTGCCCCCAATCTCCCCCGTTCAACGACGCCACCATGACTTTCCTTAGCATCTACCCCGGAATAACCGACTCCGCAATAGCGAAGCGGCCGCCCGTTAGTGGTGACCGCAAGGTCAGTCGCTTGGGCGGCGGGGTAGCCGGGCCGGGCCTGAGCGAACGGGGCCGTCGCTAGGCGAGCGCAGGAGGAGGATAGCGGAGCCGGGCGTGCAGGCGGGTATGTACTGGCGCAGCGGCTCGGGGATCAGCTCAGCGGGTACTTTCGCCTCAGGCCAGCTGCATTGTGGTGACGCCAACACTCTGACCGAAAGAGACCTGATACCGCTCATGGTCGAGTGACCCGGCCCATGCCAGGTGCGGGAGGATGCCGGCTCCCCTGGCAGATCAATCCCAGATAGCGGGTGGCGCTGCACCCTGTGGGCGAGGGACCTGCCCGCGGACACGAAAGGCTGGCGCGGCCAGTGCGCCTATATCGTCGCAGGCCACCGGGTCCACGCCCGCGTCGAGGACGTGATCCGCACCGGGAAGGACACCGGGCTCGGTCATTTCCCGTCCCGCGACTACGGGCTGAACAAGGCCTGGCTTGACGCGTCGATGACCGCCTGCATCCTGCTGTCCTGGCTCCGGCACCTCGCCCTCGGTGACAAGCTCGCGAAAGCAGAGCCGAAGACCCTGCGCTACCGGATCTTCCACACAGCCGGCGGCTCGTGCGCGGCGGACGCCCCGTTTCTGATTACGCGCGGCCGGGGCGAATTATGCGGCGGTCTAGGCCGGACTTGTGCAGGACGACGATCAGCGCGATGAGCAGCAGGGCGATGACCGCCGGGGTTATCGTCCCGGCCCAGTCGAAGCCGGGAACGGTAGCGGGCTGAACCGGAATGTTCGAGACATGGATGCCCTGGCTGGCCAGGACTTGCTTGGCGAACTCCCGTTGCGCGGCGGTGGGTACGTGGGCGGGGGCCGGCGTGCTCAGGCCGTTCGCCAGGGCGAGGAAGCCAAGGGAGACGGCCGCGGCGCCCGAGGCGCCCACGACAATGCGCGTGGCGAGGACGCCGACCGCGCTTCGCTTCTCCAGATCCGCGGCGGCGCGGTCAGCGGGCAGGTCAGTGAGCAGGTCGGTCAGTTCCTTGCCGGTGGCGGCATGCAGGGCCTTGGTGGACCGCTCGTCGAATTCCTCGTGGCGCAGCCGGCCAGCCTGGTAGGCCGCGGTCAGCTCCGACACGGCCCGGTCGCGGTCGGCGTCGGATACCCGCATGTCGCCGGGTGGGTAGGAGTTGGTCGTCGTTCCGTTCATGGTGCGTCGTCCTTTCCTTGACGCCTGGCTGACCTGAGCGAGTGGCTGTGGTCAGGGCAGCGCAACCTGCCGTTCGGGATGATTGGTTTTAGTTGATGTCTTGCGGTGCGGTTTCGGGGATCAGGGCGGCGCACACGAACTCGATGGTGGTGCGGCGGGCGGTCTGGTCGTCGAAGAGCTTGCCGTCGTACCCGTGGCGGCGGTGCCAGGCGGACCAGGCCGCCATCTCACCGACCAGGTGCGCCGCCATGTAGGCGTCGGGCATCGGGCGCAACTGCCCACTGACCGCGCGCCGCCGCAGGTACTCGGCCAGGTCGGTGTATATGTCCGCGCGGCCTTCGCCGAACCACACCGTTTCCAGCTCCGGCATTTCCGGCGCACAGCGCTCGACGACCGAGAGCAACGGCCAGGCTCGCTCGAGCGTGTCGTATATCTCCGCGACGATCCCGCGCAGTTCCCCGGCGACGTCGGCGGGCTCGTCGCCGACCAGCGCCACGTGCAGGCGGGACATCGGAGCTCCGTCCAGGGCCTGGGCGAACAGCGCGACGGTCGCTCCCGGCTCCGGCGTGCGCAGCGGCAACTCCGGGCTGTCGGGCAGCAAGCGCAGGCCGTAGAGGAAGACGAGGTGGAAGAGCGCCTCCTTGGACTCGACGTAGGTGAACAGCGAGCCAGTCGACATGCTCGCCTTGGCGGCAACCTCCGCCGTGCGGGTGCCGCGGTAGCCAAGCCGGCCGAACACCTCGATGGCGGCGGCCGCTATGGCCGCTAGGCGCTCGTGGGGCGGAAGCCTCGACATACCTTGATTGTGAACTGAGCGAGTCAGTCAGTCAATAGGGTTTCGGCCCGGACTTCGTGCTCGATCATCAGGTTCACCAGCTCCGGCGGTTATGCGCGAAGTGATGCCAAAATGACTGTTGGCTGTCACGGCGGTGACATCCCGCTGGGGATGCGTCAGCAGTCGGCGTGGCTGGAGCGTTCGTCCTGGGCTGGGAGGAGGATCGCTTGGGCGGAGCCCGGTGTGCCGTTTGCGTGGCGGCCGGGGAAGGTTGTAGCCGGGGGGCGTGATGACTGCTCTTTCGATCTCGTGCTGGGCTGCCGACGGTTCGCAGCCAGTTCTGGACCTGACCGTCGGCGATGCGCTGCGCGATGCGGCGGCTGTGGCGCCGCGCACCACGGCGCTGGTGGAGGGAGCGCCGGACCCGGCCGGGCGCCGGCGCTGGAGTTACGCCGGGCTGCTGGAGGCGGCTGAGCGGGCGGCGCGTGCGCTGCTCGGCCGGTTCGCCCCCGGCGACCGCGTTGCGGTATGGGCGAACAACATCCCCGAGTGGGTGATCCTCGAGCTGGCCGCGGGCCTGGCCGGGATCACCATCGTGACCGTCAACCCCGCCTTGCGGCCGCAGGAGCTGGCGTACGTGCTGGGCCAGTCGCAGGCTGACGGCATTTTCCTGATTCCCGCCTACCGCGGGAGCCAGATGGGCGAGATGGTGCGGCAGGTACGTGCCGATTTGCCCGCGCTGCGGGAGGTGATCTCGTTTACCGGCTGGGCGTCGTTCTGCGGCGAGGCCGCCCCGGACCGGGCGCTGCCGACGGTGAACCCGCAGGCGGCGGCTCAGATCCAGTACACCTCCGGGACAACTGGCTTCCCCAAGGGGGCCGTGCTCCACCACCGGGGGATCGTCAACAACGCGCGGCTGCACACGACGCGCATCGGCCTCGCGCCGGGTAAGGTCCATCTCAGCGCCATGCCGCTGTTCCACACCGCCGGATGCGTGATGTCCGTGCTCGGCACGATCGTCACCCGCGGGACGCTGATCCTGCCGCCGTACTTCGACCCGGGCCTGATGCTGGAGCTCATCGCCGCTGAGCGGCCCGAGACCCTGCTCTGCGTGCCGACCATGCTCATCGGCATGCTTGACCACAAGGACTTTGACGGCCGCCGGCACCGCATCGGCACGGCAGTGGTAACGGGTGGAGCTGTCGTCCTGCCCGCTCTGGTCGGCCGCGTGGAGGCCGGGTTCGGCGCGCCGGTGTCGGTCGTGTTCGCGCAGACAGAAGCGTCGCCGGTGATCACGCAGACGTCGCCGCGGGACACCGCCGAGGACCGGGCGCACACCGTGGGCCGGGCGCTGCCGCAGACCGAGGTGAAGATCATTGACCCGGACTCGGGGCAGACCGTCGCGCCGGGCGTGACCGGGGAACTGTGCACGCGCGGTTATCACGTGATGACCGGCTACTTCCGGGACCCCGAAAGAACCGCTGCCGCCATCGACGCTGACGGGTGGCTGCACACCGGTGACCTCGCCTCTATGGACGAGCGCGGTTACTGCCAGATTGGCGGGCGGCTCAAGGACATGATCATCCGCGGCGGCGAGAACATCTACCCGCGTGAGATCGAACAGGTCTTGTTCGGGCACCCCGCCGTGGCCGATGTCGCGGTGGTCGGGGTGCCCGACGTGAAATGGGGGGAGCAGGTCGCCGCGTTCGTGCGACCCGCGGCGGGCCAGCAGCCTGATCCTGACGAGCTGTTCGCCTACTGCCGCGAGCATCTCGCGCCGCATAAGACGCCGCGGTACTGGACGATGCTCGAGGAGTTCCCGCTCACCTCGTCGAGCAAGGTCCGGAAGTTCTTGCTGCGGGAGCGCTTCCTTGCCCATGGAGCTGACGTCGCGATACGGGCCGAGGTGCCCGACATCCCTGCCACGGCTCCGCCGGCCCCGTGATCGCGGTTGCCGTGAGCAGCGCCCGAAGCTAGCTGAGCACCATACGCCAGCGGTATCTGGCCCACATCTGGCCCACGGCACCAGCGTGAGCGGTCCCCCGCTGACACAGCTGGCTGGGGCGAGCAGAACATGTGCCAAGGCAAGCGGAGCCAGGTCGGCGTGCAGGCGAGCGCGGCTGGCTACGTTGGCGACGGCGGCTCCGCGGTGGCCACCCGCGCCAGGCCCGCCACCAGCACATCAGCGGACTCGGCGTTCACCCACCCGACAAGCCCGCCCATCGGCCACGCACCTCCGCGCACACGGCGCCGCGACCTGCCGCCGGCCGGCCTGTCCATCGCGCGGCGGAAGGCCTAGAACCGAGGCTGCGGTGACACCCGACCGCTAAACGCCAGGACGCCGGATCGCCGACTCGGCGCGGACGACAATCGCGCTCGATGCGCTGGGCCTGGCGCACAGAACATCCAGTTCCGGTTCAAGCTCGGGGCTTGCCGGGTGGCCGCTCGCGTCGAGGCTTGGCCTGGCCTTGGCGCATTGGCCGGCCCGCCAGCAGGGTGGCCGGGCTGGGCCGAGTGGGCAGCAGACCACTGGCCCTCCTGCACCGACAGCTAACCTGATCGTCCTGACCAGGGCCGTCCTGACGGCGCTCGTGCTGGCTATCGACGCCGCTGGCGTAGTACCGCAGCTCAGCCGGCGCGTCCGCGCTGGCGGCAGGCGCAGCTAGCACGCACGCTCGCCGCCCAGGATCGCCGGGCAATGCGGAGACAGACGAGCACCTACCGTGCCAGGTCTGCTGAGCCAACGAGCGGATGCGTCAGACCCGCTGAGATTGCGTCAGCTCGACTGATACAGGACAGTCGGCTGCGGACCCCGTCCTTGTCATCACCACCGCCAGCCCCACAGCAGGCCCAACTCACTGAGACTCAACAGCGCAATGGCTCAGACACGCTGAGACTGGCTCACCTTTTCTGCGACAGGACACTGCTCGAGCACCGGCGCTGACGACCGGTCAGGCCGCAGGCGCTGTCTTGACCTGGAGCGCGTCACACTTTGGTCGTGCCGTCGTTTTCCCAGTCGTGAGCGCGAACTTCCAGGACGGGGCTGTCGCGGAGGAGGGAGCTGTCGCGATCGACTGGTGCTGCACGCAGGCAGGCGACCTCGATAAGTCCGCCCGGCGTGAGCTCGAACTGCTCCGCGCTGCCCGTGCTGGCGACGAGCAAGCGCTTGGTGAGTTGTGCCGGCTCTGCTGGCGGCCGGTACACCGCTCGCTGGCGCGGTATACATCCGATCCGGCAGAAGCCGAGGACATGACGCAGGAGGTGTTCCTGCGTGCGCTGCGATCTTTGCCCCGCTTCGAGGACCGGGGGCTGCCGTTCACCGTCTACCTGTTGCGGATAGCCGCCAACCTGGCGCGCGATCGCTGGCGGTCGCTGCCGGCCCGTCCCATGGTCACTGCTGACGTGCCCGAGGGGTCGGTGCCGGCGGAGGCGGCGGAGGAGGTTGCCGTCGAGAACGAGCGCCGGCGCGCCCTCATCAGTGCGCTCGACCGGCTGAGCCCGGACCATCGGGCGGTGCTCCGGATGCGGATCCT
>JASIBM010000430.1 GCA_030045175.1 Streptosporangiaceae bacterium
CCATCCACGCCATGATCCTGCTCGCCCAGGGCGAATCGGTTACCGATACCGCCAGCCTGTGCGGGTGGAGCACGACCAGCGCCTTCATCGACAGCTTCCGCCGCGCGATGGGGCAGACGCCCGGCGCCTACCGCGACCTTGCCGTCAGAAAGACGCAACAGGAAAATACCGGCGGCTAGGCAGAAGGCCGGCCCATCGTCGGGTGTCCGTGGGGTGACCACCTTCGCCCGGTATCGGGGGAGGGTGCCTACCGGACTGACGCTAGCGATCGATCGACGAGGTCTTCGATGAGGTCAGTGGTCGGCTGCAGACCCTCGAACGCGACACGGACAAATACGCCGCCGGTCAGCAGCGCCAGGATAGGGCCGACGTCTTGCTTCGCGAGGTGGGATTCCAGGACGGTGCGGAGCATGGTCGTCCCGGTGTCGTAGAGGCGACGGCGTAGCTCTTCGACGATCGGGTCGCTTCCGGCGCGTTCGATCACGCCGCCGAGTAGGCGCGCAAGACGACCGGTGAGATCAGTAGCGAAGTCGGTCAGTCCGACGACGAGGTCTGTTCGCAGGTCGCCGCTGGGCTCTGGGTGGTGAGCCTCGTCGCAGATCTGGGCGACCGCATCGCGGATCAGGTCAAGTCGAGTTGGCCAGTGCGTGTAGATGGTCGCCTTGGAGTAGCCGGCCTGCCGCGCGACCTCTGCGTGGGTGACGTCGTCCCATCCGCTCGATATCAGCAGGTCAGCCGCCGTGCGGACCACGTCGCGTTGTGTCCGCGCGATCCGAGGGTCAATAGAGCCTGCGGGCAGTGTGGCCATGACCTCATCGTAGGCAATCGAGGTTGGTGTGCATATACTGGACAACACGTTCAATAGTTTCCCCACCGTCTAGGAGTTCCCGGTGTCGACCATGACTCGCTTGCCCGCCGCCGCGCCGCCGGCGACCATGACAATCCATCAGCTGCCGACAGGCACGTACTCGACGAAGGCGAGCATGGCGCTTCGTGGCGGCTCACGCCGCGAAGTTCTCCAGTTCGCCGCCACGGCTGTCCTCGTCCAGCACCCAGCGGGCGACATCTTGATCGACGCCGGCTTCGGACGGGACGCGGAAAAGCACCTGCAGATGCTGCCTCGGTACCGCCGCTCAGAGCATCAGATCGGCGACCCGGCGGTCACACAGCTGACGGCCGCCGGCTACGACCCCCGGCGGCTGTCCGGGATACTCATCACCCACTCGCACTGGGACCACGTCAGCGGTGTTTCCGACCTTGCCGCGCCGGTCCTGATCACCGCCGAGGAAGTGGCTTATGCCCGAAAGGGAGGCGCCGACAAGGTATTCCAGTCCATCTCGCCCGGCCACGAACTTCGCGAGTACACCCTCGACGGCGGCGCCTACCTAGGCTTCCCGAACAGCCGCGACCTCTACGGCGACGGCTCGATCGTGATCGTCCCCGCGGCCGGCCACACGACCGGATCCGTGATCGTTTTCGTCGCCCTTCCCACGGGTGCCCGGTACGCATTCATCGGTGACCTGACCTGGCGGATCGAGGGCATCGAACACAACATCGACCGCCCGCTGCTCATGCAGCTACTCGCCGACAGCGACCGCAAGCAGGTCCGTCAGGACCGGGAACGCATCATCGCGATCGCCGACCTGGTCCACGTAGTACCGGCACACGACGAACGGGGTTTCGCCAACATTCCGCTGCTTGTCGATGGGGCCGTCATGGATCAGCATGACGTTCGAGTGCCGTGGGGCGACGGCACAGCCCAGCGAAATCCGGCATCAGCGGATGGCTATCAAGGACCGTCGCAGCGTCGTCAGCGCAAGCGGCGATCCGCCTCATGGAATAGAGATAATCCGTAAACGGGGTAACGCAGCAGTAGTCAAGAGCGCACGGAAGCAGGACAAGATCGACGACGAGCCCTGCCAGTTGTCAGCGCTGGCGCCTGCGCGCTCGGCGGGAAGCGTCGGCTAGCGAGGCGAATTGCGATGGCTCGATGATCGGCCGGCCACGCCATGGCGACATCGTGGTCAGGTCCGCGTCGGCGGAGACGATCAGGAACGCGCCGACGGCCGCGGCCAAGTCCAGGACCCGGTTGTCTTCCCAATCAGGGCAGTCATCGACAGCCTGCGGCGGGTCAGTGATCCCGCCCCCGGATGCCTCAGCGATCTCGCCGAGCACCTGGAGGTACTCATCGATCTCATCCTCTGGCATCTTCAGCACTGTCGCGAGCACCCGGCCGACGTTGACCAGGACGTGCGGCGAGAGCCAGAGCGCGAACTCCGCCGCGTCATTGACCACTCCCAGGCAGTCAGCGCTAGGGTTCCCGGAAGTCGGCGGCGGGGATGGCCAGCTCCGGAACGGGGACTCACCGGTCGCGATCGCCAGCACCAGGACGTTCACGTCGAGCACGACCGGCACAGGGACCGGCCCCGGCGTGGTCAATGCCGCGCCCCCTCCTTGTAAGCCCGGCGGACCTCGGCCAGCAAGTGCTCGTAATCCTGGCCCGCCGCGGCCGCGCGCTCGGCATTGCGCGCCTGAAGCTCACGCAGGCGCTCCGCACGAGCGAGCGACTCCATCACACTC
>JASIBM010000431.1 GCA_030045175.1 Streptosporangiaceae bacterium
GACTCGGCAGCGCCGACCTCGACAGCGCCAGCGTCGGCGGGCGCTGGCGCGGCGGATTCCGGCGCTGCGGATTCCGGCGCTGCGGGCTCGGGCGCTGCGGGCTCGGCAACCGCCACTTCGGCCTCTAGCGTGTCAGCGGCGCTCGCTACGGCAGGCGCGCCGTCGGCCGTCGCCTCGGCCTCGGCGGCCTGGGTCCCGGCGTCCGCTGACCTGCCCTCCAGCAGTTCGCGCTCCCACTCTGCGAGCGGCTCGGCGTCGCCTAGCTGGCCATCACCTTGTGGCTTCTCCTCGCCCGTCGCCCGGCCGGCCCGGGCGATCAGCCCGTCAGCCACCGCGTCGGCCACGACCCTGGTGAGCAGGGCCACGCTGCGGATGGCGTCATCGTTTCCCGGGATCGGGTAGTTGACCTCGTCGGGATCGCAGTTGGTGTCCAGTATCGCGATCACCGGGATGCCAAGCTTGCGGGCCTCGCTGATCGCGATGTGCTCCTTCTTGGTGTCCACGACCCAGATCGCGCTCGGGATCCTGGCCATGTCCCTGATGCCACCGAGCGAGCGCTCGAGCTTGTCCCGCTCACGCCTGAGCTGCAGCAGTTCCTTCTTGGTCAGGCTGGAGCCAGACACGTCGTCGAAGTCGATCTCCTCAAGCTCCTTGAGCCGCTGCAGCCGCTTGTAGACGGTCGAGAAGTTGGTCAGCATGCCGCCGAGCCAGCGCTGGTTGACGAACGGCATGCCGACCCTGCGGGCCTGTTCCGCGATCGCCTCCTGCGCCTGCTTCTTCGTTCCCACGTACAGCACCGAGCCGCCGTGCGCGACGGTCTCCTTGATGAACTCGTAGGCGCGGTCGATGTACTGCAAGGACTGCTGCAGGTCGATGATGTAGATGCCGTTGCGCTCGGTGAAGATGAAGCGCTTCATCTTCGGGTTCCACCGTCGAGTCTGGTGCCCGAAGTGGACGCCGCTCTCAAGCAACTGCCGCATGGTGACGACCGGGGCCATCCGGTGTCCCCTTCCTGTCGTGCGCCCTGCCTGCCGGCGTCGGCGCGGTCGGTTGTCCCTGGCGTCCGTACGCCCTCCGCCGCGGATGGACCGCGGACCGATACAGGTGCGTTCCCGGCGGAGAAGATCTCCGTGATGGGCTAGCAGACGCGCGAATTTGGCCTCCGGAGCACGCTGGCGCGCGCAAACCTACCGTGGCTGCGCTAAGTCTACATCCAGGTCTACATCCAGCCGGATCCGGGCTCAGGCCCTCGGGTGGGCCTGCCGGTAGGCGGCCACTAGGCGCTCCACCGACACATGGGTGTAGATCTGCGTGGTAGCGAGCGAGGCATGTCCCAGGAACTCCTGAACGCTTCGCAAGTCGGCGCCGCCTTCAAGCAGGTGAGTGGCGGCCGTGTGCCGCAGCCCGTGCGGACCTGTGTCGGGCACGGAGCCAGCGGCCGCGATCCGCGCGTGCACGACACGGCGCGCGGTCCTGGGGTCAAGCCGCCTGCCCTGAGCACCGAGGAACAGCGCCGGGCCGGACTCATCGGTGACGAGCACCAGCCGCCCGGCGCATCGCCAGTGATCCACGGCGCTGGCAGCTGGAACGCCGACGGGCACGACGCGCTCCTTGCCGCCCTTGCCGAGCACGCGGATGGTCCGCCGCCCATCGTCGATGTCGTCGATGTCGAGCCCGCACAACTCACTGACCCTGATCCCGGTCGCGTAGAGCAACTCCATGATCGCCGTGTCGCGGAGCGCGAGCGCGACAGCCGCCTGGCCGACGGCGGCCCGGTCCATCGTGGCGGCCCGGTCCATGGCGGCGGCCCGGTCCATGGCGGCGTGGTCGTCACCGCCTGGGCCGGCACCGCGCCCGGACTCCTCGGGCACGCCTTGCGTGCGGCGTCGATGACCTGGCCGCCCGTCAAGCACGGCCCGCATCTGGTCGACCGCCAGAACCGTCGGAAGCTCCCGGCGTACCTTGGCCGTGCCAAGGAGCTGGCCGGGATCTGCCGCGAGCCACCCGCGCTCGTGGGCGAACGCCGTGAAGGCCCTGGCCGCAGCCGCCCGCCTGGCGATCGTAGCCCGGGCCTGGCCCGCGCCATGCAGCGTGGCGAGCCAAGAGCGGAGCACGGCAACGTCAAGCTCGCAGATGTCCTCGATCCCGCATCGGCCGACATGCGCGAGCAGCGCCCGCACGTCACCGGCGTAGGCGCGGACCGTGTGCGGTGATAGCCCGCGCCCAGCGGCCAGCTGCCGCTCGAACGCGGCCAGCGGCCCGCCAAGCGAGGGCGGCAGGCAGACATCGCTGCCCGCTGGTGCACGCTCAGCGCCTCCGTTCACCTGTTCAGTCTGCGCCCATACGGCGCCGCCACGCGGTCAACCCACCGTGGCCAGCGTCGCGCACTGGCGACCCCACCCCGGATTGGGCCGATCTGTCTACGGGTACTCACTCGTAGTCGCCACTCGGTGACTAACCGTAGCGCAACTACCTCGCGAATCACCCTCGACCGACATAGTCAAGCGCGCAGGGGGAACCGGGACCAATGCCTCCGGATCGGGACGCCCGGCTTGTACCCCGCGATGCGCCGAGCGGATCACGGCGGCCAGGATCTCGGCGGCGGAGCGTCAGCAGGGCGAACGGCAGTGAGGTCATCGCCGGCGACCGCTCTCCCCAGCCACAGGCGGCGGGATGGCGGCCCGGACAGCAGGCCCGGGATCTATCCGAGCCGGGACGGCCGGAGGCCACGGGACAGCTCCGGGTCGCGCTGAACTCGTCCGGCCCGCGGCAGGCGCGGGAGCTGCACCGCAGGCTCGCTCGCTGGCGGCCAGCGTATTGGCCGCTGGTCCTGTCCTTTCTGGTCGACCTGGTGATCGTCGGCTGGTTCACGACACCGTTTGCCGGCGAGCTTGGCTGGCCGCTGACGGTGCTGTGGACATGGCCCATCCTCAGCTCGGTCATCGGCATCGCCGGCATCCGACGAACTCGCAAGGCACTGCGCAAGTCGAAGGCTCGATGGTCCGGCGACACGCTGCCGAGATGCGGGGATTTCCTGATTGTTGTCGTTTCTACCATCGGCCGGCACGACACCTACCCCGCGCTCGAGCGGTCGGTCCTGTCCTACATCACTTATCTCCCCAGGTGGTTTCCCCGGCTCAGGATCGACATCGTCATCGACGAGGGCAGCGAGGCAACGGCCCAGATCGCCAGGCTGGCCGCCAGCAGCAAGCTGATACGCCTTGTCACCGTGCCGATGCGGTATCACACCGCCAACGGAACGAGATTCAAGGCGCGCGCCAGCCACTATTCGCACGAGCTGCGGATCAGCGAGCACGAGGCCCGCGACGACGTGTGGGTCTTGCACATGGACGATGACACCGGCGTGGGCCCCGATACCGCCCAGGCCATGGCCCGGTTCATCGAGGAGCAGCTTCAGGCCGGCCGCGATGCCAAGCACATGGCCCAGGGCATCCTGACGTACCCGCGCGAGTACGCCATGAACAGGCTCACCTGGCTCGCGGACTCGGCCCGGCCCGCTGAGGACGTGGCGCGCTTTTCCGCCTGGACCGGCAGTGGCACGCCTCGGGCCGGCCTGCATGGCGAGCTACTGCTGGTACGGGCCTCGATCGAGGCGACGATAGGCTGGGATTTCGGGCCTCGGAGCATTGTCGAGGACGCCCAGTTCGCGCTGATCTTCAGTGCCATCTACAGGGGCCGGAGCGCATGGTTCTGCGGGCGGTCCTACGGCGCGTCGCCTGCCAGCATCCGCGATTTCGTCCGGCAGCGCGAGCGCTGGTCGTGGGGCCTGGCGGCGCTGGTGTTCAACGGGTCACTGCAACTGCGGAACCGGCTGCTACTCGCATACTCGGTGATGTCGTGGGTCGTCGGCCCTATTCAGAATGTTATGGTAGTTTTCCTCACCGCAGTTATTATCGGTGATTACCGTACATCTCCCGTGACACTATTTGTTATTCCGCTATGGGCGCTCAACATGGCATACGTGATCTGGATGTACTGGGAGGGCCTGCG
>JASIBM010000432.1 GCA_030045175.1 Streptosporangiaceae bacterium
CCAGCAGCGAGTGACCGCCCAGGGCGAAGAAGCTGTCATCAGCGCCGACCGACTCCACGCCAAGGACCTCGGCGAGCAGGCCGCACAACTGTTCCTCGGCCGGGCTAGCCGGGGCACGACCCGCCGGGGTGGCGATGTCCGGGACAGGCAGCGCGGCCCGGTCGATCTTCCCGTTTAGGGTCAGCGGCAGCGCGTCAAGGATGACCACGGCAGCGGGCACCATGAAGTCCGGCAGGGCAGCGACGGTGAAATGGCGCAGCACGGCGGCAAGATCGTCGTGGCCGGCCGCGCGGGATTCCGCCGCCACGACATAGGCGACCAGCCGCTTGTCGCCTGGCTCGTCCTCCCGCGCGATGACGACCACCCGTGCCACCGCCGGGTGACGGGCAAGCACCGCCTCGATCTCGCCAGGCTCGATCCGGAACCCGCGGATCTTCACCTGCTCATCGGCCCGCCCGGCGAAGACCAGCTGCCCGCCCGCCTCCCCTGCCCCCTGCACTGTCCAGCGGGCCAGGTCCCCCGTCCGGTACATCCGCGTCCCCGGCGGCCCGAACGGGCACGCCACGAACCGCCCCGAGGTCAGCCCTGCCCGCCCCGCGTACCCGCGCGCCAGCCCGTCCCCGGCGATGTACAGCTCCCCTGTCACTCCGGGCGGCACCAGCCGCAGGCCCTCGTCCAGCACGAACACCTGGGTATTCCAGCCAGGGGCGCCGATCAGGTCACGGGCCGAGTCTTGCGTCAGCGCGCACGTCGTCGCGGTCACCGTCGCCTCGGTAGGGCCGTACACATTCAGCAGCGACACCGTGCCGCCGAACCGTTCCCGCCACAGCCGCATCGACCCGGCGGCCAGGCTCTCGCTGCCCACGATCATCAGCCGCAGCGCGGCCGGCCAGGCGACCTCCCCGCCCGCGGCCAGCAGCTCATGCAGGTACGACGGCGGCAGGTCCATCATCGTGATCGCCTGGAACGCCGGCGTCGGCAGCAGCCGCGGCAGCGCGGCCGGATCGGGCGGCACCGCCAGCGACGCTCCCGTGATCAGGGCCGGGTAGATCTCCTCGGCATGCACGTCGAAGCTCACCGAGGCAAACTGCAAGAACCGGTCACTGGCCGTCAGGCCGAACACCTCAGCCTGCCACCGCACCCGCAACGCCAGCGCGTCATGGCGGATCACCACGCCCTTGGGGATGCCGGTTGACCCGGAGGTGTAGATCACATACGCCGGGTTGGCCGGCCGCAGCGGCGCTGTCCGGTCCGCATCGGTGACCGGGCCGCCTGGCAGGCCGGCCACCGCCGCCGCCACGGCCGGGTCATCGGCCACGACCAGGCCGGCACCGGCACCGGCATCAGGCAGCATCCGGGCGGTCGCGGCGTCGGTGACGGTCAGTACCGGCGCGGCGTCGGCCGCCATGAACGCGACCCGCTCCGCCGGGTACTGCGGGTCAAGCGGCAGGTAAGCCGCCCCGGACTTGAGCACCGCCAGCAGCGCCACGATCAGCCGCTCACCCCGCGGCAGCGCCACCGCCACCACCCGCTCCGGCCCCGCCCCCCGGCCGATCAGGTACCGCGCCAGCCGGCTCGAGCTGGCATCAAGCTCCCCGTGCGACAGCAGGCCAGCCGCCGTCACGACGGCCGGCGCATCCAGGTCCCGGCCCGCCGCAGCCGACAGCAAGGCCGGCAACAACACCGGCGGCACGTCCACCGCCGTGTCATTCCACCCCCCAAGCAACAACTCCCGCTCAGCCGCGGTGACGCCCCGCTCCGCGCGGTGATCCCGGTCAGGCAAGACCGCTCCCTAGTAGATAATCCGCGAGTCGCTTGAGAGCCTGAACGCGCGCGACTTGCGGAGATCCCTGGCAATGTTGATGCGCTTGAGCCAGCGGTCGGTCCCGTCGTAGTGCGCGCGGAACGGCTTGCGGCCGTGTACGGCCCTGTAGTTATCCACGAAGAGAATCTGGCCAGGCCGCAGCACAATTTCGGTGAGCTGGCCCGCCAGCGCCTGGCACACGGCGTCAAACGCGGCCCTGGCCACGGCATCGGCTGGTACCTCCATATAGAACGGGTCGATGGCCAGGTAGGGCGAGTCAAAATCCCCTGATAGCAGGGCAACACGCTGCGGGCGCTTGTTCATCTGCTCGATCCGGCGCTCGGCGGCCCGCATGAAGTCCGCTTCCTTGCCGGCCGCCACCTGTGGCCGACATCGGCGGCTGGGGAGGTGGGAATCGTCAGGGCGGATCACGAACCGCGGCTCGAACAACACAGACCGCACGTCGGCTGGCAGCTCAATACCATCCAGCGAGGAGACAGTGGTCGCGACGCCGTCGTAGTTGCGCAGGCACAGCAATCCGAGGTAGTCACACCGCAGCGGGTGGAACGCCTCCTCGGTATGCCACCACAGCAGCTCGGCGCTGCTGCTGCCGACCTGGCTGTGCTCGTCAGCGGGCGTGGGCGCTATGTCGTGCACGATGGCCCCGTCTTGCTGCGTCGCCCAGCCGAACAGGTCGCCGAGTACCGACCCGCACAGCGTCAGCCAGGTGGTCTCGGCAGCGGTGCGGCTCTGGTCAGGCTGGTTTCCCCAGCCATCGGGCGTCGGGCCAATGGCCGAATCATCGATCTCGATGCCGGCCAGCGTGAACGCAGCGAAGTCCTCAAGTCCGCGCCGGTCACGAAGGAATGATCGCAGCCGATCAGGCAGGTGGTGGCAGGCCAGGGCGACGGCGCGGAGATACTCGTGCCCCTCCGCAGCAGGAAACTCAGCGGCAAGGTGCCGCATCAGCGCCGTGACCACGGCGTGCTCTGCCGGTTCGAGGGTGAACGCGGCAACCCGGTCGGTAACCCCCGGGCGACTGGTCAGTTGCGCACTATCTGACATGCCTCACTCCACGTGATGTCGAGGACGTCCTGGCGCTTCACCGCTCTTCCTCATCTTTCTACCGATTTCGCTCTCGCGCTGCAACCGGCGAAGCCGCCAGTGCCCGGGCCGGCTGGGGGCGCTGAGGCGGTCAGCGTGGCTGCCTCGAGACCCACCGACCGGCATGGACCATCTGTCGGGTTTGATGGCATGATTGGTGTTATGCTAGGGCGGCGGCGTGCGGCATCGTCACCAGGCGCCCTACCACGAGTCCATCTGGCGAGTTCCCAGCATGAGTACGCTGTGCCGTACCCGAGGGTGGGCACGACCATTGACGACCGGGACATAGCCGCCATCGGGGAAGTTCTCCAGTCGGGCGAGACGCTCTCCCAGGGATCGGTGCGAGAGCAGTTCGAGGCTGCTTTCCGGCAGCACATCGGAACGCGGTATGCGATCTCGGTGAGTAGCGGCACCGTCGCGCTCGAACTCGCCATCCACCTGCTGAACCTGCGGCCTGGAGATGAGGTCATCGCCACGCCGCAGACCTATCAAGCCAGCATCCAGCCGCTGCTCACGCGGCAAGTCACGGTGCGGTTCGCTGACATCGCGCCAGACAGCCCTAATATCGACCCGGCCCGGGTCGCCGAGCAGGTCACGCATCGGACGCGGGCGGTTATCGTGGTGCATTACGGCGGCCTGCCCGTGGACATGGACCCGCTGATGCGCATCGCCCGTGACAACGGCCTGCTCGTGGTCGAGGACGCCGCGCACGCGCTGGGCAGCATGTACCGCGGCCGTCGGCCAGGAAGCATCGGTGACATCGGCTGCTTTAGCTTCCACTCGAGCAAGAACATCACCACCCTCGGCGAGGGCGGCATGATCACGCTCAACCGCAGCGACTGGGCCGAGCGGCTGCGAAGCCTGCGCGCCAACGAGGCGGACATGGTGCTAATGAAGCGGGAGGAGGGCTCCTGCGGCTCGATGGCGCCGGTGCCGCAGGCGCTGTACCCGGGAAATGCCTATACCCATGAATGCCTCGGCGTCCTGCGCCACGGCACCAACGCGACCCTGAGCGAGGCGGCTGCCGCCATGGGCCTGGTCCAGCTGGGCAAGCTGCCGGATCTGGTAGCGCGGAGGCAGATGATCGCCGCGAGAATATCCGCGGAACTCGCCAGGTACGACTGCGTTCGGTTGCCGGCTGAGCCTGCGGACGTGGTTTACCCCTATCACCTCTTCACGTTTTCCGTAGACTCCAGGAAGGTCGACCGGAATGAGCTTGTGCGGCAACTGGCGGTCGCGCGCATCGAGACGTTCCTGAGGTACTTTCCGCTGCATTTGCTGCCGGAGTGGCGGGCGCAGGGCCATCAGCCGGACGAATGTCCGGTGGCCGAACGATCCTGGTTCGCTGAGCACATGAATCTGCCGTGCTATCCAGGGCTTTCCGACGACCAGGTCGATATCCTCGTGGCCGGACTGTCGCAGGCCATTTCGAAGGCGCGGCGTTCTCCCAGCTTCTTGAGAGGCCGCAGTGGAACGTATTAGCCAATACGACGTCGTCATAGTCGGGGGCGGGGCGGTGGGGCTCGCCGCCGCGGTAGAGGCCGGCGGTCGCGAGCGATCCGTGCTGGTCCTGGATCAGTTCGACTTGCTCAGCGGCCGCGGAAGCTCCGGCGGCGCGGAACGGCAGTGGCGGCTGCAGTACTCCCAGACCGAGATGGCGCGGCTAACCCTGGAGTCGGACCGGCTGTGGGCCGAACTGGAACGCGCTGGCGGGCGCAGGCTGGTCCACCGAACCGGGAGCCTATGGTTCGGTGACACCGGCATCTCGACGAACGAGGGCCAGCTGGCCGCGGCCGTCGGGGTTCTGGACCAGCTGGGCCTGCCGTACCGCTGGCTAGCGGCGCCGCAGATCGAGAAGGACTTCGGCTTCGCCCGGCTGGCGGGCAGCTATGAGGGCTTCTATCAGCCCGACGGCGGCATGATCGATGTCCAGGCAACGCTCTGGCTGCTGCTGGACCTGGCGCAGCGGGAAGGCGCGGACCTGCGGTACGGCGAGCGGGTGCTGGAGCTCCTCCCGGACGAGGACGGCGTGACGGTGGTCAGTGATCAGCGGCGCTATCGCGCTGGGCACGTCGTGATCGCCGCCGGAGCGTTCACCAGCGAGCTGCTCGGACCGCTCGGAACGCGAGCCGACGTGCACCTGTACGAAATGACCACGGCCTATTTCCGGTGCCGTGAGCCCTCAGCTGACTATCCGACGTGGTTCGCCTTCCAGGAGCCGACGCAGGAGGACAGCAACCTGTTCTACGGATTCGGCAGGCGCCCCTGGGCGCGGGACGACCTGGTCAAGGTGGCACCGGACTTTGAGGTTGACGAGCTTGACAACGCTGGGGACGCAACCGGGCGAGCCGACAATCGCCAGGTCAAGCGGACGGCCGGGTGGGTGGCCGAGCATCTGCCAGGGCTCGACCCCACCCCGGTCGATCCGGCCGCGTGCCTGATCGCGCTGCCGAGCGATCCGGAGCGCCACCTCTACCTCGGGCACCTGCCAAGCAGCCGGCGCGTGGTGGCGCACACGGCCGGCTGGTGCTTTAAGTTCGTCCCCCTGCTGGGCCGGGCGTGCGTCCAGCTGGCGCTGGATGGCCGCACTGAGTACGAGATTCCGCATCGGGCACTGAGCTGATCGGGCACTGAGCTGAGGGAGCAGGCATATGCGGGTGATTGATAGCGAGACGGTGCGGTCGCTGTACTCGGTGCACGAGGCCGGGCCGGCGATGGCGGACGCGCTGATCAGCTTCAGCAAGGGATCGGCGTATCAGCACCCGAGGATCACGGTGGAGCCACCGGGTGCGGGCGGCATGCTGCTGGTAATGCCCGCCGCGTCCGCCGAGATGGTCGGGCTGAAGCTCCTCAGCATGTTTCCGCGCGCGGCAGAGAAGGGACTGGCCAATGTCCAGGGGCTGGTCATCCTGCTAGACGGGGTGCACGGCGAGCCGCTCGCGATCATAGACGGGACGGCCGTGACCCAGATCCGGACGGCCGCGGTGACGGCGCTGGCCACGGACCTGCTCGCGGACCCCGCGGCCGCGTCGCTGGCCATGATCGGCGCGGGTGTGCAGGCGCGCGGGCACCTGCAGGCCCTGGCCGGGGTCCGGCCATGGGAGAGCATCCGGCTCTACAGCCGAACGCAGGCCAGGGCTCAGGCGTTGCGGGACTGGGCCGGGACCGAGGGCATCACGGTGGAAGTCGCGGGCTCGGCCCGCGATGCGGTCCGCGATGCCGACGTGATCTGCACGGTGACGTCGGCGTGCCAGCCGGTCCTGGCGGACAGCGACGTCCGCGGCGCGGGGGTTCATGTCAATGCCATCGGAGCGTTCGGCCCTGACTGCCGCGAGTTGCCCGCCGACCTGGTGAGCCGGGCGCGGATCTTCGTCGACAGCCGGGAGGC
>JASIBM010000433.1 GCA_030045175.1 Streptosporangiaceae bacterium
ACGGCACCAGGGACAGGATGCGGATCGCCCGCGACCTTGACGCGACCCTGGACCTCGCGCAGCGCACCTCCGGCCCGGACGACTCGGACCTGCGCCGCCGCCTCGCCGACCGGCAACGGCGGCTGTCCGAGCACGTGACGGCGCTGCACGAGACCCATCCGCCGTGGGGCCTGACCCCGTTCCAGGTGCAGTCCGCCTTGCTCGCGATCCCGGCGCAGGCACGGACCGCTCGCAGGCTAGCGACGGTGGAGCGGATCAGCACAGCCAGGGCCGACCAGATCCGCGATGACCTGCGCGAGTTCGCCAACCTGGGCGGCTTCGAGCTGCGCCCGGAGTCGACCCCGTGGTTCGGTGCCAGCCTGCGGACGGCCGAGGACGCCAGGCAGGCGTGCGACCTGGTGACGGACCTGTGGACGCACGCCCTGCCGATGTTCGCCGACCGGCTCAGGCGAGCGAGCGAGGACACCGGGCTACGGCCGCCGGCCGGCTACGCCGAGGGCGTGGAGCGGGTGCGGCTCTACGCCGCGATCGGGCGGACCACCGGCCTGCTGCGCGCCGCCGTGTACGAGTCCGCACCCGGCGTGCTCGCGGAGGCCGTCGCGGTCGGCGGCAACGTCGCGATCGGCGAACGGCGCAGGCTGCGCCAGTTTGCCTGCAGGCTCTACATCGGGCCAGGCAAGCCGTCTAGAGAGGAACTAGCCGCCCTGCTCCATGAAGCGGCCGGGCAGCTAGCCGAGTGGCAGGCGCAGCGTCTGGCGGCGCCGCCGCCAGGCGGTCAGGTCCCGCGATCGCCGGCGCCGCCGCGGCTGCCCGCCCAGTTCGCCGAGCTCAGCCAGCTCGCCGACGCGTGCGAGCAGCAGCTCACCGCGCTGGGTAGTTACGTGCACGGCAGCTACGTGCAGGTGCCCGCCCGCGGCGTCGAGGGCCTGCTCGAGTCGCTGGCTGACGACCAGGACACCGCGTGGAAGCTGCCCAGGATGTACGCGCTCGCCAGGCGATTCAGCGAGATCGGCCTTGGCCCGCTGCTCGACGAGCTCGCCCGCGGGCAGGCGACGCCGGACCTGGCCGTCGCCACGTTCGACCACGCCTGGTACTCATCGATCATCGACCAGATCAAGGTCCGCGATCCCAGGTACGGGGCCGAGCGGGGCAGCTCCCTGGACGACATCTCCTCCGACTTCCGTACCCGCGACGTGCAGTACCTGGTCGCGAACCGGCAGCGGGTGCGCCATGCCTGGGCCAGCCGGCTGCGCGAGGCGCAGGCCCAGCATCCGCTCCAGGCGCGGGTGATACGCAAGCAGGCCGCGCTCCGGCGCGGTCACCTGCCGCTGCGCAGGCTGCTCGACCAGACCAGTGACGTCCTGTTCGCGCTCAAGCCCTGCTGGGCCATGTCACCGCTGATGGTCAGCCAGGTGCTGCCCGCGGCCAGCCTGTTCGACGTGGTGATCTTCGACGAGGCCAGCCAGATCATCCCGGCGGATGCGATCCCCGCGATCATGCGCGGCCACCAGATCGTGGTCGCCGGTGACGACAGGCAGCTGCCCCCGACCAACTTCTTCCGCCAGGTCAGCGACGCAGGCGACGGGCCGGGCGAGGACGAGGATGGCGAGGACAACGACGAGGCCCTGGTGTCGTTCGACGCGGGCTTCGAGTCGGTGCTCGACGCGCTCCGCCCGCTGCTCCCGACCTGGCCGCTGGCCTGGCACTACCGCAGCCGCGACGAGCGGCTGGTCGCGTTCTCCAACGCGCACATCTACGGCGGCGCCCTGACCACGTTCCCGGGGGTGGCGCGCGATGACTGCCTGCGCCACGTCGTGGTCGCCCAAGGCCCCGAGCCTGGCCAGCAGGTCTCGGTCACCGCGGAGGTGCACAAGGTGGTCGAGCTCATACTCGAGCACGCCAGGACCCGGCCGGGCGAGTCGCTCGGCGTCATCGCGCTCGGCATCCGCCATGCGGAGCGGGTCGACGCCGCGCTGCGCGCCGCCCTGGCCGAGCACGGCGAGCTTGAGCCGTTCTTCGCCGAGGATTCCGCCGAGCCATTTTTCGTAAAGAACCTGGAACGGGTTCAAGGTGACGAGCGGGACGCGATCATCTTCTCGATCGGGTACGGCAAGCACCCCGATGGCCGGATGCGGTACCAGTGGGGCCCGTTGCTGCGCGACGGGGGAGAGCGCAGGCTGAACGTGGCCGCCACCCGGGCCAAGCACCGCCTCACGCTGGTGAGCTCGTTCGACACCCACGACGTAGACCCGGACCGGGTGACCAAGGCGGGCGCCCGGCTGCTGGCCGACTACCTGGAATACGCGAGCTCGGGCGGCACGCCGGCGTCGGCGACCGGCCGCGCTGAGCTGAACGAGTTCGAGGCCGACGTGCGCGACCGGCTGGCCGAGTGCGGCATCACGGTGGTGCCGCAGTACGGCGTCGGTGGCTACCGGATCGACTTCGCGGCCACCCATCCAGGCGATGACGACAAGATGGTGCTGGCGATCGAGGCCGACGGCCCCTCGTACCGGGACTCGGGCAGCGTACGCGACCGCGACCGGCTGCGAGCCGAGCACCTCCAGCGGCTCGGCTGGAACTTCCATCGGATCTGGTCGACGAACTGGTTCCATGATCGCGACGCCGAGGTCGCCAAGCTGCGCGCGGCCTACGACCACGCCGTCGGCTCGGCGCCAGCCGAGTCGTCCCGGCCGGCTCAGGAGCCCCCGCCGGCTCAGGAGCCCTCGCCAGCCGAGCCGTCCGCGCAGGCCGGGCCGATGCTGCCAGCCATGATCGTGGCCGATTCTCAGCTGCCAGTAATCATTCCAAAATAATCTGAGTGTGCGGCGTGTCGCGGTCCCTTACTGTGTCATGCGGGGGGCTGTGCGCGGTCGCGGGTGCGCGGGGACGGTGATGCGGGCGGCTGCGGCGTG
>JASIBM010000434.1 GCA_030045175.1 Streptosporangiaceae bacterium
CACCTCGGCCTGCACCACCACCGGCAACGACGCCACCTCCGCGCCGGCGAGCCAGCCCAGCCCCGCCAGCACCATGCCCACCGCCTCGCCCGCCGATGCTGGCGCCCCGGGCTGGGGTGCAGCGGGCAGCTGGCCGGGAGCACACACCGGGTACCACCTCCCTGCACAGGCGACGAGCAACACAAGGCGACGAGTAAACGGACAATCCGGCGAGGATCAGAACATGGTGTGGCGCGCATGCGCGCCAGCGGTGCCGCCCTGCTTAGCGGCGCAAGAATCTCATGAACGGAGGGCCGGCCGGCCGGGACAACTTCTCCCCGTCAACAGGGGAGTCCACTGTGCCAGAACACTTCGCCTACGACTGTCCCGGTGGCGCCATCTCTCTAGAACACTAATCCGAATCATACCATGAGCCAGCGACAAGAACCAGCGCGAACCGTTGCCCGGCGACGCAATCCGGCCCGTCGTCAGTCGCCGGAGCCTGGCAGTGCAGGGGTCAGCCCGCGAGGCCGGCCAGCAAGTACCTGATCCCGATGGCCACGACGAGAACCCCGAGAGCCCGGCGGATCACCAGCTCGGGGAGCCGTGCCTGGATCCTCGCCCCGGTGTAGGCGCCGGCCAGCCCGCCGATGCCGAGCGCGATGCCGGTTGGCCAGTCGGGCGCTACCGGGCCGTGGTCGCGGACTGACAGGATGAGGAAGCTGATCACGCCCGCTACGGAGGTAACGAAGGTCGATGTCAGGGCGGCCGGCGCGACCTCGGCCGGCCGGCGGCCCGTGCCGATGAGGACCGGCGCCAAGATCGAGCCGCCGCCGATTCCGTAGATGCCGCCGATGCATCCCACCACGGCCGCCAGGCCGACGATTACCGGCGCTGTCAGTTCCCGCCGGCGAGACTGCGCGGGGCTGGCCGAGGCTGCGTCGGGCGGGGATGCTGCGCCGGGCGGGGATGCTGCGCCGGGCGGGCGGGTGAGGGCGAGCCAGGTTCCCAGCGGGATCAGGACCGCGGCGACGACCAGGGCGAAGGCGCGCTGGCCTGGCAGCAGCTCGACCCGGATCACCGAGCCCGCGATCACGCCGGGCAGAGTGCCGGCGATCAGGCTGCCGGCCAGGCTGCCGCCGGCCTGGCCCTGCCGCCAGTACCGGTAGATCGCGCCTGGGGTGGCGATGACGTTGTACAGCAGGTTGGTCGGCGTGACCGCCGGGCTGGGCGTACCCAGGACGCTGACCTGGAAGGGGAGCAGCAGCACGGCGCCGGAGACGCCGGCGGGCGTCGCGATGACGGCGAGCAGGCAGGCCGCAAGCAGCGCGGCGATATCGGTCCATCCCGGTCCGAGCACGCCGCCACGGTACAAGGATGAAAGCGGGCAGAGCGGTCTATGACCGGTCTAATTGCGCACGGCAACCGCCTGCCCAGGTCAATGATCGTCACCGGGCCGAGCTGGGGCTAGCGAGATCAGCCCCAGGGCGCGTGCTTGACCGGGATTATGATAACAGCAAGATGCGGCAGCGTCCGGAGGGCGCTCGCAACCAAGGCCGGCGGTGGGTGTTGCCCAGTCGCCGGCGGCGCAATGCCACACTTGATCCAGCCATGCCACCACGCGCTCATATCCTGGTCGTCAACGGACGGAAGGTCCACCAGCCGGTCTTCGTGATCGGCGCGCCGCACTCCGGCGCGGACCTGCTGGCGCGCGCGCTCAAGCGAACCGCCGGGTTTCACTTCACCGTCGGCCAGCCGAGCGTGCTCAGCGTCGTCTACGCGTTCGCCCGCACGCCGTCGATCCAGCTAGGCCGCGGCGCGGCCGCCGCGACCGTGCTGCGCGACGCCTTCGCCCAGGCCTGGCAGGTCTCCCCGCACGCGTGCCTGACCTGCCGCGCCGAGTGCAGGCTGGCGCGGACCGGGCCGGAGTCGGGAAGCTGCGTCGACGAGCGGAACATCAGCAGGTACGGCGACGCCAGCCCGGCGCTGATGTACTGCGCGGAGTCCCTGGTCGACGCGTTCCCCGACGCGCGCATCGTGCAGGTGGTGCGCGACGGGCGGGCCGTCGTGGCCGCGATGCTCGCCGACCCCGAGGAGCTCGCCTGGTTCCGGCGCGGCGTCGCCAACGTCGACACCGAGTTCCCCAACCCGTTCTTCGGCGTCGAGACCGAGGATGACCTGGCGGCCTGGCCCAAGCTCTCGGCCGCGGGCAGGTGCGCGATGCGGTGGCGTGGCTCGGTGCACAAGATGGCGCGCCTGCGGGGCAGCCTCGGCGCCGAGCAGCTGACCACGTTCCGCTACGAGCAGGTCGTGTCCGAGCCGCATCGGGTCGCGACCGCGCTCGGGGAGTTCGCTGGCGCGCAGGTCGGCCGGATCGACGTGCCGCCTGGCCAGCCTGGGCGCGGCAGCTGGCAGCGCGTGCTGAGCCCGGAGCAGCTCGCCGACATCGAGCGGGTGGCCGGCCAGCAGCTGCGCCGGGTGGGCTACGGCGACTAGCCGGCTAGCCGGCGTCCTGCGGCGCGCGGCGGGTGTGCTCGCGCGCGTGCTGCTCTAGGTTCAGCGCCGCGATGATCAGTGGCACGTGGCTGAACGCCTGCGGGCTGTTGCCCACCTGGCGGCCATACCTCGGGTCGTATTCCTCGCTGAGCAGGCCGAGATCGTTGCGCAGCGCGAGCAGCCGCTCGAACAGCGCTGTCGCCTCGTCGTACGCGCCTATCTGGTGCAGCGCGCCCACCAGCCAGAAGCTGCACGCCAGGAACGCGCCCTCGGTGCCTGGCAGCCCATCGTCAAGCGGCTCGCCGGGCTGGCCATAGCGAAGCACCAGGCCGTCGCGGGTCAGCTCGCGCATGATCGTCCGGACCGTGGACACCACCCTGGCGTCGTCACCTGGCAGGAAGCCGACATCGGGGATCAGCAGCACGGCGGCGTCGAGCTCGGTGCTGCCGTAGTACTGGGTGAACGTGCCGCGGGTCCGGTCGTAGCCAGACTCGAGGACCTGCGCGTGAATCGCGTCCCTGGCGTCTAGCCAGCGCAGCACCGTGGACTCGCCCGCGCCGGACAAGCCCATCCGCGCCATCTTGATCCCGCGGTCGAAGGCCACCCACGCCATCACCTTCGAGTGGACGAAGTGCCTGCGCGGACCGCGCACTTCCCAGATGCCCTCGTCGGGCTCGCGCCAGTGCCGCTCGAGGTGGCTCAGCATCTCCTCCATCAGCTTGGCCGTGTGCCTGTCGAAGCCAAGCCCGGCCTGCTTGCCAAGCCCGAACGCATCGATCACCTCGCCGAAGACGTCATTCTGGCACTGGCCCACGGCGCCGTTCCCGATCCTGACCGGAGCCGATCCCTCGTACCCTGGCAGCCAGTCGGCCACCCACTCGGTTAGCCTGCGCTCTCCGGCCACGCCGTACATGATCTGCACGGCGTCGGGGCTCCCGGCGACCGCGCGAGCCAGCCAGGAGCGCCACGCCGCCGCCTCATCCAGGTAACCGGTCCGCAGCAGCGCCTCGAGGGACAACGTCGCGTCCCGCAGCCAGCAGTACCGGTAGTCCCAGTTGCGCACGCCACCGAGATCCTCGGGCAGGGACGTGGTCGGTGCCGCGACGATGCCGCCGGTCGGCTCGTAGGTGAGCGCCTTGATGGTGATCAGGGAACGGACGACGGCGTCCCGGTACTTGCCCTGATAGCTGCAGCGCGCTGCCCAGCCGGTCCAGAAGTCGGTGGCCTGGGCGAGCGCTTCCGTCGTGTCGAACGCGCGCGGCGGGCCGGGCAGGTGCGAGGGCAGCCAGGTCATGACGAACGGCACGCGCTGGCCGGCCTGGACGACGAAGCTGGCGCGGTGCACCATCTGGTGTCCTACTAGCCGGACCGGTGTCCGCAGCCACACCGAGTCGGGTCCGGCCACCGCGTTGATGACATCGCCCATCCGGCGCACCCACGGCACCACCCGGCCGTAGCCAAAGCGCATCCGCAGCACGCACTCCATCTCAACGGAGCCGGTCAGCCCCTCGACCACGCGCACGAGCGCGGGCGGAGCCGCATGCCTGGGCGGCATGAAGTCGGTGACCTGGACGCTGCCGCTGGCCGTCAGCCACCGGGTGGTCAGGATCAAGGTGTCCGGCAGGTAGCTTCGCTCGATGACTGGCGCCCTGGCGGCCGGCTTCGCGGCTTCGGCGGGACTCAGCCGCCACTGGCCGTTGCGCTCGTCGCCGAGCAGCGCCGCGAACACGGCATCGGAGTCGAACCTGGGCAGGCAGAGCCAGTCGATCGCCCCGTCGCGGCCGACCAGCGCCGCCGTCTGCATGTCGCCGATCAGCGCGTAGTCCTCGATCGGCGGGTGGCGCGAGGGCGGCATGACACGAGCTTGCCCTCATCGGGCGCGTTCACGCCTAAGCTAGGGACCGTGCACAGGCAAGGAATCAAGCGGAACCGGCCGATGGCGGTCAGCGTGTCACTCGCGGCGGGCATCGCCGCCGGCGTGCTTGCCCTCGCGGGCTGCGCCAAGATGTACGCGGCGCTCGGCCAGGAGTACCTCCAGGTGCAGTTCGCCCCGAACACCTCGCTGACCGCGGCCCGTCACGTGACAGCGGCCTGCTCCCATATACCGAACGTGCGGCTGCAGCCAGTCAGGGCGACGACCGCCCAGCTGAACGTCGCCTATTCGGCCACCTACGTCGTCACCTACGCCAGCGACGCGAACCTGGCCCAGCTACAGGTCTGCCTGGACCGGTTCCCCTCGGTGCAAGGCCTCACCGAGACCGACCCTGGCGACAGCTAGCTCCGCGCGGCGCCTGCGTCGGCCAGCACCACCCGCTCGGCGCCGGCGTAGACGTTCATCGAGCCGCCGCGCAGGAAGCCGACCAGCGTCAGCCCGGCCTCCTGCGCGAGCGCGCAGGCCAGCGACGACGGGGCGGACACCGCGGCCAGCACCGGGCAGCCGGCCAGCACGGCCTTCTGCGCGAGCTCGAACGAGGCCCGGCCGCTCACAAGCAGCACGCAGCCGCGCAACGGCAGCCTGCCCTCGCGCAGCGCCCAGCCGACCACCTTGTCGACCGCGTTGTGCCTGCCCACGTCCTCGCGCGCGGCGAGCAGTTCGCCGTCCGCCGTGAACACGGCCGCCGCGTGCAGCCCGCCCGTGCTCGCGAAGACGCGCTGCGCGGCGCGCAGCGCCTCGGGAAGCTCGGCCAGCCGGTCCGCCGTGATCACGAGTGAATCTGCGTTAATATCCCAAAATGGCCTAACAAAAAGCTCTTCGATGCTCGCCTTACCGCAAACGCCGCAGGCGCTCGTGCTCAAGAAGTTCCTGGCCCGCGCCGATGCGGCGGGCAAGCCGGGGCGAAGCCGGACGTCGGCGATGTTCCCGGTGCCCTCGTGGCCGGCATGCCCGCAGCTCGTGCCGTCGCAGAGCCTGATCGAGGCGATGTCGCCGGGGGAGCGGACCACGCCCTCGCCCACCAGGAAGCCCGCCGCGAGGTCGATGTCGTCGCCCGGCGTGCGCATGGTCAGCGTCAGCGCGCGGCCGTCCAGCCTGATCCCCAGCGGCTCCTCCGCGGCGAGCAGGTCGGCGACGTCGCTCACCTGGGGCGCGCCTGGAGGTCGCAGCGAGATCCGCCGTACCTTCCGCCGCGCGGTCCTTGACGTCATGTTCGCCTTCCGTGGATCATCCGCACTGTCGCTCCCCAGAGATTACGTGCTTGGATGAGTCTCGTGGCGACACCGATGGCGCGCTGGCCGGTGTACCGGCAGCTGACCGGGCGGGACAGGCTGGGCAGGGGCGTCGCGGCCAGGTCGGCTGCCACCGACGCGGCCGCGCCGAGGACCGCGAGCGCCGACCGGGTGGTCGCGTCGGTCTGCCCGTACTGCGCGGTCGGCTGCGGGCAGAAGGTCTACGTGTCGTCGGCCGGCGGGACCGACCACGTCACCCAGATCGAGGGCGACCCGGACTCGCCGGTCTCGCGGGGCAGGCTGTGCCCGAAGGGCGCGGCGAGCAAGGAGCTCGTGACCCATCCGGGCAGGCAGACGACCGTGCTCTACCGGCGCCCTTACGCCGCGAGCTGGGAGCCGCTCGGGCTCGATGCGGCGATGGACATGATCGCCGACCGGATGGTCAGGGCCAGGGACGAGACCTGGCAGGAGCGGGCCGATGGCCGGCGGGTGGCCAGGACTACGGCGATCGCCAGCCTGGGCGGCGCGACGCTGGACAATGAGGAGAACTACCTCATCAAGAAGCTCTGGACCGCGCTCGGCGCGATCTCCATCGAGAACCAGGCGCGAATTTGACACTCCGCCACCGTTCCCGGTCTGGGAACTAGCTTCGGCCGCGGCGGCGCCACGACCTTCCCGCGCGACCTGATCAATTCCGATTGCGTGGTGATCTGCGGCTCCAACATGGCCGAGTGCCACCCGGTGGCGTTCCAGTGGGTGGTGGAGGCGAAGCTGCGCGGGGCCACGGTGATCCACATCGACCCGCGGTTCACCAGGACGAGCGCGCTGGCCACCAGGCACCTGGCCAACCGGGCAGGCGGCGACATCGTGCTGCTCGGGGCGCTGGTCAACCACGTGCTTTCCGGCGGGCACGAGTTCGGTGAGTACGTCGCCGCCTACACCAACGCGGCCGACGTGCTGCCGGAGGACTACACAGACGCCGAGGACGGCGGCGGGCTGTTCTCTGGCTACGACCCGGTCACCCGCAGCTACGACAACGCGAGCTGGCAGCCGACCGGCGAGCGTGACCTGACGCTGACCCACCCCAGGTGCGTGTTCCAGGTGCTCAAGCGGCACTTCGCGCGCTACACCCCGGAGCTGGTGGAGCGGGTCTGCGGCATCTCGCTGGCCGACTTCGGCTACCTGGCCGACACGCTGGTCCGGTGCAGCGGCAGGGAGCGCACCACCGCCTGGGTGTACGCGGTCGGCTGGACCCAGCACACCACGGGCGTACAGCACATCAGGACCGCCGCGATCTTGCAGCTGCTGCTCGGCAACATGGGCAGGCCGGGCGGCGGGATCATGGCGCTGCGCGGGCACGCGAGCATCCAGGGCTCGACCGACATCCCGACGCTGTTCGACCTGCTGCCCGGGTACCTGCCGATGCCCAGGGCGCAGGACGCCAGCCTGGACGAGTACCTGGCCAGGCTGCCGGACACCGGCTTCTGGGGGCTCAAGCGGGCATACCTGGTCAGCCTGATGAAGGCGTGGTTCGGCGAGCACGCCACCGCGGGCAACGACTTCTGCCTGCCGGACCTGCCGCGGCTGACCGGCGATCATGGCACCTACCGGACCGTGCTCGACATGATCGAAGGCAACGTCAGGGGCTACGTCCTGTGGGGCCAGAACCCGGCCGTCGGGTCGGCGGGCGGGCGGCTGCAGCGCCTCGCGCTCGCCAAGCTGGACTGGCTGGTGGTCCGCGACCTCACCGTGATCGAGAGCGCCACGTTCTGGAAGGACAGCCCGGAGATCGCGACCGGCGAGCTGGCCACCGAGCAGATCGGCACCGAGGTGTTCTTCCTGCCGGCCGCGTCGCACGTGGAGAAGGAAGGCAGCTTCACCAACACCCAGCGGATACTGCAGTGGCACCACAAGGCGATCGAGCCGCCTGGCGACGCGCGCAGCGACCTGTGGTTCGCCTATCACCTCGGCAAGCGGATCAAGCAGCGGCTGGCCAGGTCCCGGCGCGGGCGGGACCGGCTGATCCAGCACCTGACCTGGACCTACCCGGAGGCCGGCCCGCACGCCGAGCCTGACGCGCAGGCCGTGCTCGCCGAGATCAACGGCCGGGCGGCCGACGGCAGGCCGCTCGGCGGCTTCACCGAGCTCGCCGACGACGGCTCCACGGCCTGCGGCGCCTGGATCTACAGCGGCTGCTTCGCTGGCGGGGTCAACCAGACCGCCAGGCGCAAGCCCGCGGCCGAGCAGACGTGGGTGGCGCCGCAGTGGGGCTGGGCCTGGCCGGCCAACCGGCGGATGCTGTACAACCGGGCCTCTGCCGACTCCCGCGGCAGGCCGTGGAGCGCCGCGAAGGCGTACGTGTGGTGGGACGCCGAGGCCGGGGCGTGGACCGGGCACGACGTGCCCGACTTCGAGCGGGCCAAGCCGCCTGGCTACCTGCCAGGTGCCGGGGCGAAGGGGCCAGCGGCCTTGTCTGGCACCGACCCGTTCATCATGCTGAACGACGGCCGGGCGCACCTGTTCGTGCCTTCCGGGCTCGCCGACGGCCCGCTGCCCGTGCACTACGAGCCGGCCGAGTCGCCGTTGCGCAACACCGTGTACGCCCAGGACACCAGCCCGGTCAGCAGGCTGTACCCCGACCACGCCGTGACGGCGAGGCAGGTCGGCGGCCACGCGGCCACCTACCCGTGCGTGGTCACCACCTACCGCCTGACCGAGCACCACACCGCCGGCGGGATGAGCCGTACCCTGTCCAGGCTGGCCGAGCTCCAGCCGGAGCTGTTCTGCGAGGTCTCGCCCGCCCTGGCGGCCGAGCGCGGCCTGGAGAACGGCGGCTGGGCGACGATCATCACGGCGCGCAGCGCGATCGAGGCCAAGGTGCTCGTCACCCGCCGGGTGCGGCCGCTGCGGCTGGCCGACGGCTCGGTCATCCACCAGGTTGGCCTGCCCTATCACTGGGGCAGCGTCGGCCTGGTCACCGGTGACACGGTCAACGACCTGCTGGCGTTCGCGCTCGACCCGAACGTGCTCATCCAGGAGAGCAAGGTGGCGACCTGCCAGATCGTGAGTGGCCGGCGACCGCGCGGCCCGGCCCTGCTCGACCTGGTGGCCCGCTACCGGCAGGAGGCTGGTCTGCAGTGACTAGGCGGCTGCGGGGGGTTCCGGGGGGTCGCGCCCCCGGGCAGATACAGCTAGCGAGCCGGCTATACGGGCGGCTCGACGACGTGTCGGGTGAGGCCGGGTACCACGGTCATCCGGAGCGGGTCGGGTTCTTCACCGACACGAGCGTGTGCATCGGCTGCAAGGCATGCGAGGTCGCCTGCAAGGAGTGGAACGGGCTGCCCGAGCCGGACCCGGCCGGCCTCGCGCTTTCCGGCATGTCGTACGACAACACCGGCGCGCTCGGCGCCAATAGCTGGCGGCACGTGGCGTTCATCGAGCAACCCGGGCCTGTCGGCGCGAGCACGGGCGGCGGGGGCCTGCCGGACTCGGGGCCACTAGTGGCCGGCCCGGACGGGAGCCTGACGCTCAACCTGGGCCAGGGGTCGTCTCCCCAGGCCAGCTCATCGCCGCGGTGGCTGATGGCATCGGACGTGTGCAAGCACTGCACGCACGCCGCGTGCCTCGACGTCTGCCCGACCGGGGCGCTGGTCAGGACCGAGTTCGGCACCGTGATCGTGCAGCCGGACGTGTGCAACGGCTGCGCGTACTGCGTGTCTGCCTGCCCGTTCGGGGTGATCGACCGGCGCGAGGACGACGGCCGGGCGTGGAAGTGCACGATGTGCTATGACCGGCTGCGCGGCGGGCTCGAGCCCGCGTGCGCCAAGGCGTGCCCGACCGACTCGATTCAGTTCGGCCCCCTGGATGAGCTGCGGGAACGCGCCGGGCGGCGGCTCGCCGACCTGCACGCCGCCGGGGTCGGCGGGGCCAGGCTGTACGGCGCGGACCCGGACGACGGGATCGGCGGGGCAGGCGCGTTCTTCCTGCTGCTCGACCGGCCCGAGGTGTACGGGCTGCCACCCGACCCGGTGGTCACGACCAGGGACCTGCCCGCGATGTGGCGGTGGGCCGGGGTCGCCGCCGGGGTGCTCGCGGCCGGAGTCGCCGTCGCCTTCGCCGGACGGCGGCGATGACACCGGACCACCGATTCAGTCATGATCACGGAATCCTGTTGGCAAAAGCTGCGCACAGGAGTCCGTGATCATGCGCCGTTCGCACGGGAGATGATGATGGCAGAGCAGGCACAGGTGCCGGCGGCTGAGTTTGGCTCCTATTACGGCAGGCCGATCCTGAAGGTGACCCGCTGGCGCGAGCCGCACCTGCCCGCGTACCTGTTCCTCGGCGAGCTTTCCGGCGCCGCCGCGGTGATGGGCGCGATCGCGGCGGCCACCGGGCGCCCTGGGCTGGCCAGGACCGGCCGGCTCGCCGCCGCCATCGCGGCGGCCGGCGGGGCCGGCTTCCTCACCGCCGAGCTTGGCCGGCCAGAGCGGTTCGCGAACATGCTCAGGGTGGCCAAGCCGACGTCGCCGATGAGCATGGGGTCGTGGCTGCTCGCCGCCCACTCCGGGCTCACCGCCATCGCCGCGGCTAGCGAGGTGACCGGGCGGCTGCGCGGGCTCGGCGCCGCGGCTGGCGCGGCGTCAGCGGTCAGCGGGCCGTTGCTTGCCACGTACCCGGGCGTGCTGCTCGCGAACACGGCGGTGCCCGCCTGGCACCGAGGTCACCGCGAGCTGCCGTTGCTGTTCGCTGGCGGCGCGCTGACCTCGGCCGCGTCTGTCGGCCTCGCGGTCGGGGCGGGCGCGAGGGACCGCGCGGAGGCTGGCGTGGCCAGCAGGCTCGCGCTGCTCGGCGCGGCGGTCGAGAGCGTCGCAGGATTCGGCCTGGAGACCCAGCTCGGGGTGGCCGGGGAACCGTACCAGGCCGGGCCGAGCGGTGCCTTGCTGCGCGCCGCCCGGCTGGCGACCATATCCGGCGCCGCCGCTGCGCTCGCCGCGCGCAGGAGCAGGATCGCGGCGGCCACCGCTGCCGCCCTGCTGGCCGGCGGCTGCCTGGCCGCCAAGTTCGCCGTGCTGCGAGCCGGCGTCGCGTCAGCGGCCGACCCTAGGTATGTGGTGGCTACGCAGACACCGAGCTCGAGCTGACGGCCCGGATCAGCGAGTCGTCCTGCTGCGGCGCCGCGTCGGTCGTCGCGAGCGAGGCTCCGGCCGCGTCGGGAGGGCTGGGCTCGACCGCGTCCGGGCGCAGGCGCCGGCGCCACGAGGGCCACACGCTCACCAGCATCCCCAGGTAGATGACGCTGCCGACCGCGACGAAGAGGTTCCAGGTCAGCAGCGCCCAGCCGTGCGTGGCTGTGGTGGTGACCTGGTAGATCTCCGGTGGCTGCACGCGCCAGGCAAGGAAGCCCCTGCCGGGCACGAAGGCCTGCGGCCCGCTCCAGTACCACGGCCACGAGCCCACGACCGCCGCCGTCAGGAGCATCGTCGTCCACAGCGCCCACCGGCCAGCGCCGCGTGAGTTCATCGCCAGGCCGGCCAGCATGGCAAGGAAGGGCACCAGCCATACCCAGTGATGGTCCCAGCTGATCGGCGACGCCAGCACGCTGGTGATCCCGACCAGGACCCAGCCAGCAACCGGCCTGCCCGACCGGGTGAGGATCGCGCCGCCCGCGAGGCCGGCAAGCAACACGCCGAGCACGACCGACTCCCAGAGCGACTCCGCGTGCGGCACGCCGCCCTCCTGGCGCGCGATGAAGCCGAGCAGCGACTGGTTGACCAGCGAATCGACTCCTCCGGTCCGGCCGGGCTTGAAGAAGTAGCCGGTGAGCCAGTAGGACGCCGACTGCCCCGGCAGCACGATGAAGCCGACCACGATGGTGGCGGCGAACGTGGCCGCGGCGACCACGCCCTGGCGTATCTTGCCTGACAGCAGCAGGTAGGGGATGAAGATGACTGGGATCAGCTTGATCCCGGCCGCGATGCCGATGCCGGCGCCCTTCCACCGTCGCCTGTCATCGCGCGTCAGGTCCCACACCACGAGCAGCAAGAGCAGCGGCTCGATCTGGCCGAGTTGCAGCGCCTTCTGAACCGGCTCGATCCACAGCGCGATCGCGCTCACGAGGAGCGCCACGGTGACCCTGCTCGCGCCCCGGCGCCCCATCGCGCCGAGGGTAAGCCACGCGGTCAGCGGGACCGAGATCAAGCTGGCGACCGTCATCGCCCAGTGCAGCGCGTCCCAGGGCAGGAAGCTGCCGCCGGCGAACACGATCGCGGCGAACGGCGTGTAGGTGAACTTGACGCCGTAGGCGTATTGCCACGAGTACAAGATCGATGGGAGCTGCCTGGTGAGCAGGCCGGCGTCGTTGTAGACGTTCAGGTCGAACCAGGTGAGCAGCAGCCCGCGATGCGCCGCCACGTCGGCGAGGTAGGCCGTCAGCGACAACAGGGCGAGCAAGGCCGCCGCGACCAGGGTGGCGATGCTGACCACGCGGCTCCATGGCACCTGCCGGAAACCGGCCTCAGCCTGCACGCCAAGCCCTCCAAGTCCTCGAAATCCGGTTAGTCGCAGATGCCTATTGGTAATGACGCACGAGCACCGCGTTTGGTGCCTGAGCCCCGTGGCTTCAGGCTACGTGGGCGAGCGCCGCGCGTGGTACGCCGCGGAGCTATTCCGGGGGACGACCCCGGGCCCCGCGGCGGGGAAGAGCCTTCGCGGTGCGCATGCCCGGACCCGTGAGCCGACAACTACGGACAGTAGCTACTAGATCACCGCTATCACAGTATTACAGCGCGGGATGAGTTCTCCGATCACCGGCGCGCCCGGCACCTCGCCGGCCACCAGCAGGCCCCCGGAGGTCTGGGCGTCGGCCAGGAGCAGCAGCTCGTCTTCGGCCAGGTCACCGAAATCCGACTGCGGCGCGACCCAGGCGAGGTTGCGCCTGCTGCCGCCTGGCAGGTAGCCAGCCCGCAGCGCCTCCCTGGTGCCCTCGATCAGCGGGACCGCGCTGTGGTCGATGACGGCCGTCACCCCGCTCGCCCTGGCGAGCTTGAACGCGTGCCCGAGCAGCCCGAAGCCGGTCACGTCGGTGGCGCAGCGGACGCCAGCGGCAAGCGCCGCCCGGCTGGCCGCCGCGTTCAGCGTGGTCATCACCTCGACGGCAGCCTGATTGATCTCGCCGGTCGCCTTGTGCAGCGCGTTGAGCACGCCGGTGCCCAGCGGCTTGGTCAGCGACAGCGGCTGGCCAGGCACGCCGGCGTCGATCCGCAGCAGCCTCGCCGGGTCGGCCAGGCCGGTCACCGCCATGCCGTACTTCGGCTCGGGGTCGTCGATGCTGTGGCCGCCCGCGACGTGGCAGCCTGCCTGCCCGGCGATCTCGAGGCCGCCGCTCAGCACCTGCGCGGCCAGGTCAGCGCTGAGCACGTCCCGTGGCCAGCCGAGCAGGTTCAGCGCGATCAGCGGCTCGCCGCCGACCGCGTAGACGTCCGAGAGCGCGTTCGCCGCCGCGATCTGGCCGAAGAGCCTGGGGTCATCGATCACCGGCGTGAAGAAGTCGGTCGTCGCGACCACCGCCCTGGTTGGGCTGATCTGGACGACCGCGGCGTCGTCGCCGTGCTCGACGCCGATGAGCAGGTCGGCAGGGCGCCGGGCCGGGATCAGCCGGGCGACCGCGTCCTCGAGCTCGCCGGGCGGGATCTTGCACGCGCAGCCGCCGCCGCGCGCGTACTGGGTCAGCCGGACCTGGGCTGGCGTTTGCATGAGTGAAGTATTTCGCACTTGCGCTGGACGCGCGGTCGTGGTGGCATAGCCGGAACGCGGGGTGGCATCACGGAGGAACCAAGTGACCAGTGCGGTGATCGAGGAGCGCGCGGCCGTCCAGGCGCAGGCAGGCGCCAGGACCCTGTGCGAGCTGCTGGCGGCGACCGCGGCGGAGCATGGCGACCTGCCCGCCTACTCCGACCGCGAGGATGGGGCGGCGTGGCAGACCCTGACCTGGCGCGAGCTGCGGGAACGAGTGCCCGCGCTGGCCGCGGCGCTGGTCGGGCTCGGGCTCAAGCCGGGCGAGCGCGTCGCGCTGATGCTGCCGAACCGGGTCGAGCACGTGCTCGCCGACCTCGCCGTGGTGCACGCGGGCGGGGTTCCCGTGACCTTCTACGCCACGCTCGCGCCGGACCAGATCAAGTACCTGGTGACCGACTGCGACGTGCGGCTCGCCGTGCTCGACGGCGAGCCGGAGCTCACCAGGTGGCAGCCGTTGCTTGCCGACCTGCCTGGCCTGGCCAAGGTGATCGTCCGCGACGCGGCGGCGTGCCCGGCCGGTGAGCGTTACCTGCGCTGGGACGCGCTCGAATCGCTCGGCGACGCCGCCGGCGCGGCCGAGGTCGGCAGGCGAGTCGCCGCCATCGGCCCGGACGACCCGGTCACGCTGCTCTACACCTCGGGCACCACAGGCAACCCCAAGGGCGTCATCATCACCCACGGCAGCGTGCTTTACGAGTGCGCCACCGCGCGGATCGGCGGCACCCTGACCATGGGCGGCCGGTCGGTCTCCTACCTGCCGCTCGCCCACATCGCCGAGCGGATGCTGACGATCTACCTGGTCATCTACGCCGCCGGTCACTCCTACTTCTGCCACAACGCGGCGACCGACCTGATCAGGACCGTCGGCGAGGTCAAGCCGACGGCGTTCTACGGCGTGCCGCGGGTCTGGGAGAAGGTGCAGGCAGGCATCTCGGCGTTGCTCGCCGCCGAGCCGGACGAGGCCAAGCGCGCCGCCGTCGCCGCGGCCATGGCCACCGGGCGCAGGTACGTCGAGAGCCGCCAGTACGGCCGCGTGACGCCGGACGAGCTGGCCGCCGAGTTCGCCGCGGCCGACGAGGCCGTGCTCAGGCTGATCAAGAGCCTGCTCGGGCTGGACGAGGCGACCGTGGTCGTGAGCATGGCGGCACCGCTGCCGCCTGACGTCGGCGCGTTCTTCGCCGGCCTTGGCATGCAGATGCTCGACGTCTACGGGATGACGGAGACGACCGGCGCGTTCGCCACGAACACGCCTGGCGCGTTCAAGCTCGGCACGGTCGGCAGGCCGGTGCCTGGCATCGAGGTCATGATCGCGCCGGACGGCGAGATACTCGCCCGCGGCCCGCTCAACACCCCCGGCTACCTGAACCTGCCCGCTCAGACGGCCGATCTGATCGACGCCGACGGCTGGCTGCACACCGGGGACATCGGCTCGGTCGACGCGGACGGCTTCCTCGCGGTCGTGGACAGGAAGAAGGAGCTGATCATCACATCTGGCGGGGAGAACATATCCCCGGCGGCGATCGAGAGCGCCCTGGTTGCCCATCCGCTGGTCGGGCAGGCCCTGGCCTTCGGCGACCGGCGCAAGTACGTCGTCGCGCTGCTCGCGCTCGACGGCGAGGTCGCCCCCGCCTGGGCCAGGGCGCGCGGGATAGATGCGTCCTCGCTCGCCGAGCTGGCCGAGCACCCGGCGGTGCTCGCCGCGGTGACCGACGCGGTGGACCAGGCCAACGAGCGGCTGGCCCGGGTGCAGCAGGTGAAGCGGTGGCGGCTGCTGCCGGTGGAGTGGACGGCGGAGACCGAGGAGCTGACGCCCACGTTCAAGCTCAAGCGCCGGGTCATCCACCGCAAGTACGCGGACGTGATCGACTCGTTGTACGCCGAGGCCGACTGAGGCGCCTTCCAGCGCGTGCGGTCAGCGCGTGCGGTCAGGCGGGCTCGGCATCGGTCAGCTGGGATGCGCGCTTTGCCCGGAGCCGCTGGTAGTGCCGCTGGGTCTTCGACCGGTTACCGCAGCCGCTCATGCTGCACCAGCGCCTGGTGTGGTTCTTGCTCGTGTCGACGAACAGCCAGCCGCAGTCCTGCCCCGCGCAGACGCGCAGGTTGGCACGGTCCGCCGCGTCTGCCTGGCCCGCGCCGGCTAGCAGGTCAATCGCGTCGGCCAGGATAATCCACCCGGGCAGCCGCAGCGGGTCGCCGCCCGACCAGGCCCAGCGCCATGCGGTGCCATCGGTCACCAGCAGGCGCCGCGACTGCAGGCGCGCGACGGCGGCGCGCAGTGCGTCCGCGTCGGCTTCGTCCGGCTGGCGCCGCTCGGCGGATGCGCGCAGCACCCGGTAGAGCGTCTCGCGCAAGCTGATCGCCTCGTGGTAAGCCTCGGTGGCCTGCCAGGTCGCCGCGGCCGCGCGGGCGCGGTCGATGACGTCGCGATCGACTGCCTCAGTGGCGCCGGCCCAATCGATCAGCGCGACGTAGCCGGGCAGGTAGTCGCGGCCACGCGGACCCCTGGGGTCAACCGTGTTGACGAAGTCCAGGCACAATCGCCCGCCGAGGCGAGCCGGCAGCCTGGTCAGCTCTTCCGTCCCTGTCATGCGGCCCCCTTTCCTTCGCGTCAACCGTTTAAGCCGAGGTTACCGGTTGACATCGGCAAGAGCCAAAGAATAGCATTTCAACCACCAAACGTTGTTACGGAGGTTGACAACGCGTGCACCGTCAGCGGCGGGAACGGCGGGACTTCTGGGTAGGGGCACGGCTGATGTTGCCTGTGGCCGCCGGAGATGTCGTTGACGGGATAGCGTTCGGCGCGATCGCCGCGGCCGCCGGCCTCGGTCGCCTCGCCCCGGTCGCCATGTCCGCAAGCGCGTTCTCAGGCAGCGCGCAATACGCCCTGCTTGCCGTGCTACGCGAGCATGGCACCATCGTCACCGCCCTGTTCGCCGCGGCGGCGCTCAACGTCCGGTATCTCCCCATGTCCGCCGCCGTGGCCGCGTCGACCACTGGCTCGCGCTGGCTACGATCCGCGCGGTGCCTGCTGCTCACCGACGAGTCCTGGGCAGTGACCAGCGGCGCCGACCTCGGAGACGGCGCAGGAGGCGCGCTGGTCGGCGCGGGCCTGACCGAGTTGCTCGCGTGGACCCTGGGCACGGCCGTCGGCGTGCTCGTGGGCAGCATCCTGGGCAGCACCAGCAGGCTCGGGCTCGACGCCGCGGTCCCGGCGCTCTTCGTGTGGGTGCTGCGCGGCCAGCTAAAGGCACGCCCGGACGTGGCGGCCGCGCTGGCGGGCGGTGCGCTCGCCGCCATGCTGGTGCCGATTGCGCCGGCGGGCGTCCCTGTCATGGCAGCTGGCCTCGCGGCGGCGGCCTGGGGTGCCTGCCGGCCACCGGCCACCGATCGCGCTGGCCAGGATCGCGCTGGCCAGGATCACGCTGGCCAGGATCGCACGGCAACCGGAACCCGCGGTGCGGGGCAGCGACATGAACTGGATGGCTGATGATGACTGGAAACTGGGTCGCGGTCGGTGCCGTGGCGGTGATCTGCGCCCTCATGCGCGTGAGCGCTCCGCTGCTGCTCGGCCAGCGGCAAGCCCCTCGTCTCATCCACGCGCTCGAGCTCGCGGTCCCGGCACTGCTGGCCGCGCTGATCGTCACTGAGACGTTCGGCGCGGGGCAGCGGCTTGTCATCGACCCGAGGCTGGCCGGCGTGGTGGCGGGCGGGCTGGTCGCGCTGGGCAGAAAGCCGCTCTGGCTGACGCTCGTGGTGGCGGTCGGCACGACCGCGCTGGTCCGAGCGCTGATTTAAGGTGCCGTGGCGCTGGCCAAGCCGCGGTCGAACCTGTCCATCAGCAGGTCCGCCTCTGTTGCGGTGAGGATCAGCGGCGGGGTCACGAGCACGAAGCTGCTGGAGATGGAGACCAGCAAGCCGGCGGCGCGCAGGCACTGCTTGACGTGGTGCATTGCCTGAGCGGCCAGCGGCTGGCCGTCACCGTCGGCCAGCCCCACGGCGATCATCAGGCCGGGGCCGTGCACGCTGCGAACGGCCGAGTTTCCGATCCGGCCGGCGAACGCGGACGTGAGCTGCGCGCCCCGGTCGGCGACATTCGCCAGGACGCTGCCGTCGGCGAGCTCGTCGAGCACGGCCATTGCCGCCGCGACGGCGAGCGGAAGGCCATCGGCGGTAGACCCATGCGGGAAGACGCCCGCGGGTACCCCGAGCGCCCGCTCAAGCACGTCGTGGGTGACCGCGATCGCCGACAGCGCCGCGTAGCCGGAGGTCAGGGCCTTGCTCAGCAGCAGCATGTCGGGTTCTAGGCCGAGCTGGCCCGCGACCGTCAGGCTGCCGGTGCGGCCGAAGCCAGTGGTCACCTCGTCCAGGATGAAGTGGATGTCCGCCGCCTGGCACAGGTCTTGCACCTCGCGCAGGTAGCCGGGCGCGAGCTGCTGCACATCCGTGCCGAGGACTGGCTCCATGATCACGGCGGACAGCCGGCCGGCGCCGATGCGGTCGACCGCTGACCGGAACGCGCCGATGTCACCGGCCGGAACGTGCCGCACGCCCGGGCACAGCGGGGCCAGCACCTCGTGCAACGGCCGCTCGCCGGTCAGGCTGCCAGCCAGGCCGGCGATGCCGTGGTAGCCGTCCCACAGCGCGAGCACCTCGGAGCGCTCCGGGTGCCCCTCGCCGATCCGGATGAACCGTGACAGCAGGACCGCTCCCTCTGCCGCTTGCGCGCCGGTCGTGCACAGGCGTACGTGGCGCAGGTTCGAAGGCAACACCCCGGCCAGGCGGCTGGCGTAATCAAGCGCGATCTGGGTGGGCTGGTCATGCCTGATGATCTGGGCCGCAGGCAGCTCCTGAAGCTGCCTGGCGATGGCCGTCATGATCCGCTGGTTGCTGTAGCCAAGCGCGGTGCTCCACAGCGCGGAGCGCGCATCGAGGTACTCGCGCCCGAGTACGTCCCTGACGAAGCAGCCGCTGCCAGACACGAGCGCCAGGTCCGCCCAGGCGCCGTCGTCGTCAGCGGTCAGGGCGCTGAACCACAATGCTGGGTGCTTGCACGTGCAACCAGTGAATTCCGCTGCTGTCATGGAACAGCCTCCTAGTCCGGCTAGCTGGGTTGGAGGATCGGCAGGGTGGCCGGGGGGCCGTAGCCGTGAGCTTGCACGAGGCAGGCCGCCTGCGCCTCGGCCTCGGTCAGCTGATCGAATGTCGCCCTGATCAGCGCTGGCCGCGCGCGGCCGCGCGCGGCCGACTCGAGCGCGAAGTGCAGGGCCATGGGCAGGTCACGCCACAGGTCGTGGAGTTGCCACACGAGCCGCCTCGCTGGCGAGTCGAGCGGGAGCTGGCCGAGATGGGCGTACCTGAATGCGTGATGCCTCGCGCTGGCCCACATGTCATCGAAGAACCGTTCCCGGCCAGGGACCTGGTGGTCAGGTCCGGCCCACAGCCCGCCGAGGAACCGCAGCGCCGCCGCGGGCTCAGCGAGCCATCCGGGCGGCAGCGCCGTGGCCGCGCCGGGAACCGTGGCGCGGCCGAGCCACTGATAATGATCATCAGGCGGTAGCGGCACCGGGAGTCCGAACACGTATTCCTTGCGAAGCCGCAATTCCGGGCGCAGCGGCGACGGCGGGGTCATCGCCTCGGTCAGTTCGGTGGTGGTAAGCCATCCCGTGAACGGCTGCTGGCTTCCGCCGGGCAGCAGCGCCTGGAACGGGTCCTCGACCTGCCATCGCCCGCCGCGGTGCTCGCGCACCAGCAGGAAATGCGGCGCGCTGGCCTCGCCGCTGGCCGGTGACCAGGCCATCGAGCCCGTGTAGGTGACCGCGAGAACCCCGAGGCCCGCCCGCATCTCCGCGTCCAGGCCGGCCGGAACGACAGCCGGGTCGGCCGTGCCGAGGTACCCGAGGCGGGAGCCGTCCGCCAGGTCGTTGAGCGCGAGCCAGTGATGGGAGAACGCGACGATCCCGCCTGGCAGGCCGGGTCGCACCGCCAGGCGCACGGAACGGGCGACACGGGCCAGCGGATCGGGGCAGCAGCCCTCGAGGTATCGCGCCAGCGCCGCCGTGTAGCAGCTCAGCTGCCCTGGCCCGATCTCGGCGGCCGCGGGCGCGGCGGGATCGCTGGCTGGCGGGATCACGGTGGTGATTCCCTCGCGGTCTCGGCGGCGCGGGCGATGAGCTCGGCGAGATCGCCAACGGTATGAATCGGCCCGCCAGAGAACAGGTCGTCGGGGAGCATCACGCCGAGCTCATCTTCCAGGCGGATCAGCATGCCAAGCAGCCCGAGCGAGGTCATGTGCAGCAAGGCGCCGTTGAGCGGCTCTGCTAGCGCTACGGTTTCCGGGTCGATCGAGAGCCGCGACTCCCTGACCACCATCTTGCGGACCACGGCAAGCACGGCGTCGGGTACTGGCCTAGTCGCGTTCGGCACCGCTGTAGATCCCTTCGTCACGCGCGCGGGCCGGGTCGGCGCCGAACCTGACGGCGCCATGGCCGTCGACCCGCCACCCATAGGTCATCAGTGCCCCCGCGGTCACCGGCCCCCGCACGTGCAGGCGGCCAGTGCTGATCACGATCTCACTGCCCAGGCCGAGCGTCGGGCCGTCGTGCAGCCGGACAGAGCCGTTCACGATCACCGCCGCCGCGTCCACCTTGCGGCAGAATTCATCGGCGACGTCTTCGTCCTCGGTGACGATGCCCTCGGTGTGCCCGGTTCCGTACCTGCCGACGTGCGTGATGGCCGCGCTAGGCCCAGGCACGCTGGCTACCGCGAGCGTGCGGGAGAGGAACTCACGGCCAAGGTCCGCCTCGGTCAGCGGCTCCACGGTCAGCCGCTCGGTAAGCGTTGCGGGCAGGCGCTCGAGCAGGTCGGCCGAGACCCGCAGGACCAGGGAGCCCATGCCGGGGTCGGTAGCGCGGGCGGCTAGCATCTCCAGGAATTCGCCCGAGATCGCGGCGTCGAGCAGGACCATCTCCAGCGCCGTGCAGCCTTCCGGCTCCGGCAGCTTGCCGTCAAGCACCAGGCGCACCGCTAGCGGAAGGTCGGCGGCGGCGTGCACGTACATGTGGTTGACCCCGCCCCCGCCGACGATCATCGGGATGCGGGACAGCGAGCGGCACGCGTCGAGCAGGCTGGGGCTGCCGCGAGGTATGAGCACGTCGATGGCGTCGTCGCGGCGCAGCAGCTCGCGCAGCGCGGCCCGGTCCAGGTCGGGGAGCACCTGCACCAAGCCAGGCGGCAGGCCAGCCGTGGCGAGCGCCTCGCCGAGCACGCCGGCCAGCGCGGCATTGGTACGGGCGATCTCGGCGCCACCGCGCAGCAGCACCGCGTTGCCCACGCAGGCCGGCAGCAAGGCCCCGTCGATGGTGACCGTCGGCCGCGCCTCATAGATCATCAGCAGGACGCCGAGCGGCCTGGCCACGCGCCGGGCCACGGTACCTCCGGCACCGTGATGAACAGGCCAGGAACCGCCGAGCATGGCCAGCTCGTTGACCACTCGCTCGGCCAGCATTGCCATCGCGTCACGGTGCGCCTCGGTCAGGCTCATCCGGTGCAGCCAAGGCTCGGGCAGGCCGCGCTCTTGCCCCGCTCGCAGGTCCTGCGAGTTCGCCGCGGCGATCTGCGGCCAGCGGCTCGCCAAGGCGACGGCCAGCGACCGGGCGAATGCCGGGTAAGCCGGATCGCCGATGGCCGGAGCCTGCGCCAGGGCGGCACGTGCGGTCCGAAGGCAGTGATCGATCATTACCTCCGTCCCTCCGCCCGGGATGCCGCCCGCTGGCCAGCAGACCGCTCAAGCCAGCAGACCGCGCCCGGCGGAACCTGCCAAGCAATTGGCAGGTTGATGTCTGCGCGCCGATGGCAGCAAGTGGCCGCCTCGTAGTCGCACCGCGACCAGCGACGTACGTTCGGTTTCCAGCCACGTATGGTCAGTACTCAGCCGCGGGGTCGTTATCCCCGGAGAGGGTGACACTGGTGCCCAGTGTGCCGCCGCACGGCGTCCACGCCGCGTGCTCCCAGTTCCTGCCGATGGTGGCCGGGGCTTACCTGGACTGCGTCTCTGACGACCTGGCACTACTGCTCGCCACGCGGGGCGTCGCCGACGTCGAGGCGGTGTTCGGCCAGGACTGGCGGTTCGACGTCCTCGACGATGACGGGCCGCTGCCCCGCCCAGGCCTGCCGCCAGCCGACCAGGACGACCTGATCGCCCGGCGCACCGGCTGGCGGCCACGCTGGCGGCCGGCCACCTCGCCCGAGCGCGACGCGCAGGACTGGTGCGCCGAGCTGAGCGCCGGCAATCCCGTGCTTGTCGTGGGCGACGCCTACCACCTGCCGTGGCTGCCGTACGCGGGCCGTGAGCACATGGCGCACGGTTTCGTGATCGACGGGCTGTCCTGGGACGACGGCGTCCTGACGGCGCATATCGCCGATCCCTACGACAACGTCACCCAATGGGGCCACGCGCAGCCCATGACCACCCGCCAGGCGCTTGGCCCGCTCGCCCCCGCGCTCGCGGATGGCCGCTGGGCCGTCCTGGTCGCGGCCGGCCAGCCGCGCCAAGCCAATCCGGGCGAGCAGGCGGCCGCGAACGCCGCCGCCATCACCAGGGCCGCGGCAGACGGCAGTTACCAGCGCTTCATCGACGCGCACGAGGAGTCCGGCGTCGAGGAGATGGCGAGCCTGGCCCTCGCGACCTGGCTGCTGGCTCGCAACCGCGCCCTGCATGCCCGCTGGCTGGCCGGGCTGCCCGCCTGGCAGCGTCCCGACTGGCTCGCCGAGCGCTTCGAAGCCGAGATCAGCGGGGGCTGGCGCCGCGCCATGGAGATGACCTACATCGCGCTGCGCCGGCTGCGGGGCGGCCATGCGGCCCCGCCGGCCGCGATCCGATCGGTCCGGCAGGTAGCTGCCGCCGAGGAGAGCCTCGCGGCCTCGTTGCTTTCCAGCGCGCAAGGCTGGCCCGTCGCCAGGAGGCCAGCCGATGCACGCCAGTGACGCCATACTCCTGGCGGCAGGCAGGCAGCCAGATGCCATCGCCTTGACCGGGGCCGGCCAGCGGCCTGTTAGCTACCGTGACCTTGCTCAGGGCATGACCGGCCTGGCCGCCGGGCTGGCCGGCCGCACCAGCCAGGGGGCACGGATCGGCATCGTCAGCAGGAAGTCACCCGAGACGGTCATCGCGATGCTCGCCTGCCTGCACGCCGGCCGGTGCTTCGTCATGATCGACCCGGCGCTGCCGCCGCATCGCCGCGACTTCATCGTCACCCAGCCGGCCTGCGAGATCGTGCTCGCTGACCCGGCGACCGCCGGCCTGAGCTGGCCGGTGCCCGCCATCGACCTGGCGGGCGAGGTCGCGCGCGTCGCCCGCCAGGGCCAGGGCGCCGCGGCGGGCCGGCCGGCGGCACGCCCCGACGACGAGGCTTACGTGCTCTATACCTCCGGCTCGACCGGCGAGCCGAAGGGCGTGGTGATCACCCGTCGCAACATGCGGGCGTTCCTGCGGTGGGCGGCCGCGAGATTTCCGTTGCGCAGCGGCGACCAGGTGGCCGTGCACGCGCCGCTCCACTTCGACCTGCCGGTGTATGACCTGTACGCGGGCCTGGCGGGCGGCGCGACGCTGCACCTGGTGCCTGAGCGCGTGGCCCTGTTCCCGCAAGGGCTTTACCGGTTCCTTGCGCAGGGCGCGATCACCCACCTGTACGCGGTGCCCTCGGCGCTCGGTGCCCTGGCCGACCGCTCCACGCTCGGGCAGCACGGCCTGCCGGCGATGCGCCAGGTCCTGTATGCGGGCGAGGAGTTCCGGCCCAGGCCACTGGCCACGCTGATGGCCGCCCTGCCCCAGGTCAGGGTCAGCAACTTGTACGGCCCGATCGAGACCAACGTGGTGACCTCCTGGACGCTGCGGCGACCGCCCGGTGACGGTGAGCGCGTCCCGCTTGGCCAGCCCATCAGCGGCGTGACGCTCGCCTTGCGCGACGACAGCGGCAAGGCGTCAGAGCGCGCGGCGATGGAAGGCGAAGTGCTTGTCGCGGGAGATTGCGTCACCCCCGGCTACCTGGCCAGGCCCGATCTGACCTCGCAGAGCATGATCACGCTTACCACGGAGAGCGGGACCCGGCGCTTCTACCGCACCGGTGACTTCGCCGTCCGAGATGGCCACGGGGTGCTCCACTTGCTCGGCCGGCGCGACGGCCTGGTGAAGACGCGCGGCTACCGGGTGGAAATCGGCGAGATCGAGGCCGCGATCGGCTGGCATCCGGCGGTGAGCGAGGTAGCCATCGTGGCGGAGCCAGATCCGGAGCTGACCAACCGGTTGCACGCGCTCGTCGTCCCGGCCGACCCCCAGCGACCCTGCCACGGCCTCGCCGACGCGGTGATCGCCCATTGCCGTCAGCGGCTGCCCGGCTACATGGTGCCCGGCCGGGTGCACGTTCTCGCTGAACTGCCGCGCACAGGCACAGGCAAGATCGCCCGCCAGCGACTGCCCGGCCTGATCGCCGGCCCGGCAGGAGAACCGCCATGAGCGGCGAGCCGGCCACGATGATCGAAGGCCTGGTCGTCCACGTCGTCGCCGATGCGCTCGGTGTCCAGCCCCAGGAGATCGTGACGGCGCCCACGCTCTTCGACGTTCCTGGCTTCGACTCGCTGACGGTGCTGACCATCTTGTCCCGCCTCGAGGCCGAACTCGGCGCCGAGATACCGCCGGACGCGATCGTGCCTGAGGCGTTCGAGTCGCTGCCCGCCCTGATCGCGTTGTTCCAGGGGGCCGCTTCGTGGCCAGGAGGGCAGGCATGATCCCCACGCTCCTGCATGACCTGCTTGATCATCGCGCCGCGGCAAGGCCCCAGGCGCCGGCCCTGACGCACGGGGACCGGACGTGGAGCTACGGTGAGCTGGCCCGCTGGTCCGCCGCCGTCGCGGGGTGGCTACGCGAGCAGCGCGTCGGCCGGGGTGACCGGGTGGTGATTCTCGGCCACAACAACTGCCAGGCCGTTCCGCTCATCTTCGCCGCCGCGCGGATCGGCGCGGTATTCGTCCCAGTCAGCGACCAGGCCCCGGCACGACAGCTTGCGCATGTGGTGGCCGACAGCGGAGCCAGGCTCGTCGTGGCCACGCCCGGCGGCGCCGGCGCCGCAGGGCGGCTGGCAGGCGTGGCGGTGCGGACCGTCGCCGAGCTGCCGGAACCAGCCGGCCCGGCCACGCCTGGCGAGGCGCCGTGCCTGTCCATCGACCCGGTCTGCCTGATCTACACCTCGGGGAGCACGGCGATGCCCAAGGCCGTCGTGAGCACCCACAGGCAGGTGCTCTTCGCTGTCCAGGCGATCCAGAGCCAGCTGGCGTACCGCGACGATGACGTGGTGCTTTGCTGCCTGCCGCTGTCCTTCGACTACGGCTTGTACCAGATCTTCCTGGCGTGCGCGGCCGGAGCGCGGCTGGTCCTCGGCGATGACTCGGACGCGGGCCCGGCGCTGCTGCGACGGCTGGTGCACGAGGACGTCTCGGTGCTGCCGCTCGTGCCCAGCCTGGCCGTGACGCTGTGCCGCCTGGCCGGCCGCGGTGGCCAGGCCCCCGCGCGGCTGCGGATGGTCACGAACACCGGCGCCGAGCTCACCCCGGCCATGTGCCGGCGGCTCCGGGCAGCGATTCCTGGCCTCGCCGTGGTCCCCATGTTCGGGCTGACCGAGTGCAAGCGGGTCTCGATCGGCGAGCCGAACCTGGACCTGCGCCGGCCAGGGTCGGTTGGCCGGGCGCTGCCGGACACCGAGGTCATCGTGGCAGGCGAGGACGGCAAGCCGGCCGCGCCAGGAACGGTGGGCGAGCTGCTCGTGCGCGGGCCGCACGTCATGGCCGGCTACTGGAACGCCCCCGGGCTGACCGCGGCCCGGTTCCGCCGCGACAGCCTGGGCCAGCCGGTGCTGCACACCGGCGACCGGTGCCGCCTCGATGCGGACGGGTATCTCTACTTCGCCGGCCGCGGCGACGACATCTACAAGCAGGGCGGGATCAGGGTCAGCGCCGTCGAGGTGGAGTCGGCGGCGCTGGAGATCGGTGGCGTGGAGCTCGCCGCCGCGCTGCCCCCGAACGGCCGGTTCGGGTCACGGCTAGCGGTCACCGGCGACCTGACGCCGCACCAGCTGCTGACCGGGCTGCGAGATCGGCTCGGGGCGCAGAAGCTGCCAGACGAGTGCCGGGTCATGGCCGCCCTGCCGCTCGCCGTCAACGGCAAGATCGACCGCCGGGCGCTTGACGAGCAATGGGCGCAGGCCGTCGCCGGCCCCCCTGGCGTGGCGCTACAGGGCGAGCCCGCCGGAGCCAGGCCGTGATCGCCGAAGAGGTCGCAGCGAAGTTCGGGACGCCTGTCTACGTCTATGACCTGCAGGCCGTGCGGGACGCCCACGCCGACCTGCGATCCGCCCTGCCGGCGCAGGCCGGCCTCTACTACTCGCTCAAGGCGAACCCGCACCCGGAGGTCGCGGCCGAGCTCGCCAGGCTTGGCTGCCGCGCCGAGGTGTCGTCGCAGGGAGAGATCGACACCGCCATCGGCGCCGGATTCCAGGCGGCTCGCATGCTGCTGACCGGGCCGGGCAAGACCGCTGACACGATCGCGCACGCGATGCGCAGCGGGGTGCGGGCGTTCTCGGTGGAGTCCCCCGCGGACCTTGCCAGGATCGGCAGCCTGGCGGCTGCGCACGGCACGGCTGCCCGCTGCCTGCTGCGCGTGAACGCGGACCAGCCCGTGCCCGGGCTCGGCCTGGCCATGACGGGCACCGCATCGCAGTTCGGCGCTGATGCCTCCTGGGTGAGCAGGCAGCCGGAGCTGTTCAGGCAAGCCGGCGCCGCCCGGGTGACCGGCCTGCACCTGTACATGGGAACCAACATCGAGGACGAGGCGACCCTGCTGGCGCAGTTCCGGGTGGCGGTCGGCATCGCCGCCAGCCTGGCCGGGCCGTTTGGCGGGTTCGCGGAGGTGGACCTGGGCGGGGGCTTCGGGACTCCCTACGCCAGGCGCGGCGGCCGGCCACTATTCGGTGGCCTGGCGCGCCAGCTTACCGAGCTGCTCGACGGTCACCTGCCGGGCTGGCGCCAGCGCCGGCCACTGATCACCTTCGAGTCTGGCCGCTACCTGGTCGGCAGCGCTGGCTCGCTGATCTGCCGCGTCGTGGACACGAAGGTGTCCAAGGGGGTGCGGTTCGCCGTGCTTGACGCCGGGGTGAACCATCTCGGCGGGATGATGGGACTGCGCCGCATCCCGCCCATCGTCCCTGACCTCCTCACGCTGCCCGGCGATGGCAATGGCGCCCGCGTGCCCACCACGGTCACCGGGCCGCTGTGCACGCCGCTCGACACCCTCGCCCGCGACGCCCAGCTGCCGCCGCTGGCCGCCGGGCAGCTGGTCGCCATCCCGAACGTGGGTGCCTATGGCCTGACCGCGAGCCTGATGGCCTTCCTCGGCCACCCGGCCCCGGCAGAAGTGGTGGTGAACGGCGACAAGGTCGCCTCGGCCTCGCAGATCCAGCTCACCCGGACTCACCTGCTAGCCCGCGAGCCTGCTCGCTCGCGCGCATGACCTCCGATGCCGCCCGAGCGGAAGGGAACACCATGAGCAGCGTTGCTCTCGATCCGGACTTCGAGAAGGTGCTCAGGCGTCGCCTGACATACCTGGCTCCAGAAGCGCCGCTGTTGCCGGACGTACCGCTGAAGAGCCTTGGCCTCAACTCGCTGCTGGCCGTCGAGCTCATCTTCGACATCGAAGACGAGCTGAACGTGGCGCTGCCAGACGAGGCGATGACCGCGCAGGTATTCGAGACGGCCGCGAGCCTATGGTCGGCCGTGAGCGACGCACGGACGCAAGCGGCGCTGGGGGCGCGATGACCGCCGGGGCGAGCTCCCGGTCACCGGCCGGCCCCGAGCACGCGGACCTGGCACAGCGCCTGGCGGACGTCGCGGCGGTCATCAGGGAGGAAGCGGCCGTGATCGACAGGGATGCCACGTTCCCGGAAAATGGCATGTCCGCGATCCGCAAGCAGGGCCTGCTCGGGCTGCTCGTGCCTGCCGAGTACGGCGGGCTCGGCGGCTGGCTGCCCGAATTCGTCGATGCCGCCGTCGTCCTGGCTGGCGAGTGCCTGTCCACGGCGCTGATCTGGGCGATGCACTGCCAGCAGGCGGCCACCATCGCCAGGCACGCCACCCCGCGGCTACGCCAGGACCTGCTGCCCCGCATCGCCGGGGGCGAGGTCTACATCGCGTCGGTCACCAGCGAGAAGGGCAAGGGCGGCCACCTGCTGACCGCCCAGGCGCCGCTGCGGCGCGCGGGCGGCATGCTGGAGATCGACAGGGACGCTCCGATCGTCACCGGCGGTCAGCACGCCGACGGGTTCCTGATCACCATGCGCGACGACGTCTCGGCGCCAGCCAGCGCGGTCTCCCTGGTCTACGCCGACCGCGCGGAACTGACCGTGTCGGCGGCTGGATCCTGGGATCCGCTTGGCATGCGGGGCACCCACAGCGTCGGCTTGCGGATCAACGGCCAGGTAGCCGGCCACAACCTGGTCGGCCTGCCCGGTGAGTTCCGCGAGGTCGCTGTGGCCACCTTCGCGCCAGTAGGTCACATCGGATGGGCCGCGTGCTGGCTTGGCGCCGCGCGCGCCGCCTTGCACCGCGTCATCGAGCTGCTGCGCGCCCCGGCCGGCCGGCGCCAGTTCGACCTGCGCTCGGAGCTGCTGCGGACCAGGCTTGCCCGCGCCAGGCTTGACCTCGACACGGTGGCAGCGATGATCGCGCAGTGCGTACGGGACGTGTGCGCCGCGCCGGACCTGGAGGCGATACCGGTCCAGCTGCGGCTGAACGCGCTGAAGGTGCTGGCCGCCGAGCGTTGCTTCGCCGTCGCTGACCTGCTCATCGAGGTCACCGGCCTGCGGCATGGCTACCTGCGCGACGCGCCGCTCGGCCTGGAGCGGGTGTTCCGTGACCTTCGCTCAGCCAGCCTGAATTACGCGAACGACCGGCTGTTGCTGGCAAACGGTGCGCTCGCCCTGCTCGACCGGGGAGTGACCCTTGCCTACTGAAGAGCTGCTCAGCCACATTGAACCCGCCGCAGGCGCGGCCGTCGCGGTGCCTGCCGCGTGGTACAACCTGCTCGCCGACGCCGGCTTCGAGCTGCCGCCTGACGTGGCCAGCGGGGGCGAAGGCCCGAGCCTGCGGCCTCAGGTTCCGCTTAGCATCATCCGGCAGGAGCTATCCACCCAGCGCTGGATTCCCATCCCGGAGGAAGTCAGGGCTCGCTTCGCCGCCTGGCGCCCGACTCCGTTGCGCCGGGCCGAAGCGCTCGAGCGCGCGCTGGGCACCAGGGCCCGCATCTACTACAAGTACGAGGGGGGAAACCTCACCGGCAGCCACAAGCTGAACACAGCGGTGGCCCAGGCGTACTACTACCGGGCCGCGGGAGCCAAGCGCCTGGCCGTGGCCACGGGCGCCGGGCAGTGGGGCACCGCCGTGGCGGCCGCGTGCCAGATGTTCGGCCTGGCCTGCCAGGTGTACATGGTCCGGGCGAGCCTGCTTGCCAAGCCGCACCGCAAGACCATGATGGAACTGCTCGGGGCGACCGTCACGGCGAGCCCGAGCGATGACACCGAGGTCGGGCGCAGGTTCCTGGCCGACGGCGCCGATGGCGGCACGTTGTCGATCGCCCTGGCCGAGGCCCTGGAGGAGACGCGTGATCCGGGCACCCGGTTTTGCGCGGGCAGCGGGGAAACGTACGCGCTGCTGCACCAGACGGTCATCGGCCTGGAAGCGGCGGCCCAGCTGGCGGCCATCGACGAGGGCGTGCGGCCGGATGTCGTGATCGCCGCGCTCGGGGCGGGAAGCAACTTCGGCGGCATCGCATTCCCGTTCCTGCGCGCCAGGCTCGCCGCGCGGGAGGTTCCTGGGGCCAGGCAAGCACCGGGGCAGCCGCTGCGGTGCCTGGCCGCTGAGCCTGCGGCGTGCCCGAAGCTGACCAGGGGCCGCTACGTCTACGACCACACCGACAGCTCGGAGCGGACGCCCTTGCAGAAGATGTACACGCTTGGCTATCGCTTCACGCCCACCCCGATGCATGCCGGCGGGCTTCGCTATCACGGCACCGCCAAGATCGTCAGCGCGCTGTACGCGCGCGGCCTCATCGAGGCCGCCGCCTACCAGCAGCGCGAGGTGTTCGAGTCGGCGGTCCTCTTCGCCAAGTGCGAGGGCATCTTGCCCGCCCCGGAGAGCGCGCACGCGGTCCACGGGGCTATCGCGGAAGCCGCGCGGGCGGACGCTGACGGCACCGCCCCGCGCATCCTGTTCTCGCTGAGCGGGCATGGCATGTTCGACCTGGAGGCCTACCGCTCTTATCTGTGCGGTGACATGCCGGACGTGATCATTCCAGCCGCTGAGATCGAGGAATCCCTGGCCAGGCTCCCCGCGCAGCCGGAGCCTGCCGCAGCCGAGAGAACCGGGTGAATCAGGTGAATTACCCAGCAACGGCGCTGGGCTGGGCCAGCGCTGGCGAGCCGGAAGGACCGACCGCGTTGCGCCTGGACGCTCGCGCGCAAGACGGGACGGAGCCGGCCAGCGCCGAGGAGTTCCGTGAGCTGATGAGGCACTGGCCGACCGGCGTGTGCGTGATCACCACGCAGGACGCGGATGGCCCGGCTGGCTGCACGGTCAGCTCCCTCATGAGCGTGTCCCTGAGCCCTCCGCTGCTCGTGATCGCCCTGGCGACCGGCAGCGTGACGCTGGCCGCGATCAGCCGGGCCGGCGCGTTCGGCGTCAACGTGCTTGGCGAGGAGCAGGGCGACCTGGGGCAGCGGTTCGCCAGCGGCGAGCACCGCGACCGGTTCAACGGGGTGAAGTGCCGGTATCAGGGCCGGCTTCCGTTGCTGCCAGAGGTGGTCGCGTGCGTCGTGTGCACCGTCTGGGACACCGCGCCGTGCGCGGACCACGTGCTGGTCATCGGCAAGCCGGTATGGCACGCGGCGCGACATGACCTGTCCCCGCTGCTCCGCTTCCGCAGCGGCTACCGGCACCTCGCCGAGCGACCTACTGAGTGCGCTTGACGCTGATGTCGTGATCGGCCAGGAACGCCAGCCACCGGTCTACCCCGGGGGCGTCCGCCGCCGCCATGTGCAGGCCCGCGGTCATCTTGCCGGCCAGGATCTCAGTCACTCCGAAAGCGAGCGGCAAGGACACGCACCGGGCCATCGCGGATTCCGCCTGGTCTCCGGTGGTGTCCAGCAGGTACTGCCCTGACCAGGCTCGCTGCCCGCTTCGGTGGACGTCGAGGGATACGGCAAGTACCACCCGGTCGGGGCTGTCCGGGTCCGGCGGGTAGCGGACGGCTAGCTCGTCCGCCAGCTCGGCGATCCTGGCGGTGTTCCCGGTACTGAGTTCGGCGAAGATGGGCGCCCATGCGTCGAGCCAGCCGGAAAGTCGCAGCGTGCCGCGGATGAATGTGCGTAGCTGCCACGACGGGGGGAGGCCGTACTGCGCGGCGAACGGGACGCTGTCGCGGTTCGGGTAAGCCTCGAACGCCTCGCCGGACAGGTGCAGCTCGCGAGTCGCCTCCCAGGGGCGTTCGGTGCTCTGCTGGACTCCGCCGGCTATGTAGCGGGCGGGCTCGCACAAGGCAGCGAGCACGGCTCTCGGCGCCCAGGTGAACTGGTAACGAAACTCGCCGGCCACGACGGGCAGTCCGCCGCAGTAAGAGCTGAAGTCCACGACGGCAGCCTCGTCGCCAGTCGCCGAGATGGCGCTTGACACCAGCTTGTGCGCGAGCAAGTGATCGATGCCGGGGTCGAGCCCTGCCTCGGTCAGCACCACCGCGCCCGCCCGCTCCGCGGCCTGCGCCACCGCGGCCAGATCTGGCGACGTATAGCTGGAGCAGGCGAAATGCGCGCGCTGGGCGACGCAAAGCCGCAGCAACCCGGCGTGCTCGGTGGCGGGGAGCATGGAGACGACGACGTCGCCGGGGCCGGCCTGCGCCCGCAGCGCCCCGATGCTGAACTCGGCGGGCGTCGCACGACCATCGAGGCCAAGCAGGCGCAGGCGCGTGAGCGCCTTGTCCCTGGTGCGAGCCCACATTACGACGCGGTCCGCATGGTCACACACAAACCGGACGCCACTGCCCGTGGACAGGCCGCTGCCGACCCAGTGCACGGTTCCGCTCGCGGTGCGGGCCTTAGTCATGGGGGGCTCCTATCTGATGCCCGTGCGCTGGCAGGCGTTGTCGAACGCTTGCGCGCAGCGCTGCCAGGACGGTGGCTGATGAGCCAGGCGGAGCAGCCAGGGCAGCAGCTGCGCGGAGAAATCAGTGCTCGCCTCGACCGGAAGGAGGGCGGGCAAGTTGTCGATGGCGATGATCTCCAGGGCGGGCGGGCCCTCGGCCAGGCGGCGAACCGGGCGCTGCCACGTCGTGACGCTGTCGTAGATCGGCAGCATGTTGAACGGCGATGCCACGTCGCAGGTCACGTCGGAGATGACCGCCAGCCGGCGCGCCGGGTCGGCAACATCGCTGACGGTCAGGAAGGGCGTGGCCGGGCGGGTGGTCAGCACCGCGTTCACCAAGATGTCGTGTCCGAGCAGGGCGCGAAGATCGCGCACCCGAGTTTCCGCGATGTCCCATCGCGTTGGCGTGGCGCCAGCCGTCGCGAGCGCCGCGCACGCGCCACGCCCTGACCGGCCCAGGGCGCCGAGGACGAGCGGCCGGGTGACCTCGCGGCCTGCGGACCTGCGCAGCGCCTCGTCCAGGTCCGACCTGGAGCAGGGCTGGAGCGGCGCGGATAGCAGGCCCGCCCGGTGCAGCACGGCCAGGGCAGCGCCTGCGTAACCGGCCCAGTAGCCGAAGGCGGCAAGCCTGCGGCCGTCGTCGTCGGTCAGGTACTCCATGTCAAGCAAGGCCCCCCGGCCAGCGGCGAAACGGCTCAGCAGCAGGCGGCCGTCCTGCTGGCCCTTGTAGGCGTGGCCAAAGAAGACATGGCGATGGCGCAGCGCGAACGGCTTGGCCGGGAGTTCCTTCAGCCCCAGCACATAGAAGTCGTCATCGGCGTCGGCCCACGAGCCCGCCCGGGCGATCGCGGCGCCGGCCGCGGCGTAGCCGGCGATGGGGAAGGCCCGGTGCGCGGACTCCTCCACGGTCAGCGCTATCCCCGCGCCGATGAGCACGCTCGCGTCCGCAGGCACGATGGGAACCCGGGTTTCAGCGCGCCGCGTTTCACTGCGAATCCATAGCCGCAGGCCACTGGTCGCCGGCGCGGTCACAGCCAGCCTCGCTTGGCGACGAGCACGCCGGCCTGGAATCTGCTGTCCGCCTCTATGTGCCGCAGCAGCACGGCGACGCGGCGCCGGACCGTCCGCACCGAGATGCCGAGCTTGTGGGCCACCGTCTCGTCGGTCAGCCCGTCACCGAGTAGCTGGAGCAGGACGCGCTCCTCGCAGCCCATCTCGGTGACGGGATCTGCCGCGGCTGGGTCGGCGAGATACGGGGCGACATCCTTGGCCTCGGCCCACCAGGCATCGAACAGCAAGTACAGGACGCTGACGAGAATCGACTCGCCGACGAGGACCGCATGCCGCGGTCCACCGTCGGCCGACCGGGTCAGCACGGCGGAGCGACCGTCGCACAGGAACATCTGGACTGTCGGCGCGGGGGTCGTGCGTACCTTGGCGCCCGCCTCAAGCTGCCTGGCCACCTTCTGGCGCAGGACGGGCTGGATCAGCAGCGCGGGCGGGTAGATGACGCGTAAATCGATATCGCGCTCCAGCGCCCTGAGCTTTGCGGACATAGTAAATTCTGTGCTGTTACGGGCAGTATGGTCGGTTTCCAGGTGGATCAGTGCCACATTGGATTTCGCGTTACTGATCTGCTCGAGCACGACGAGCGGGACAGCGTGCGGCTGCAGTATCGGCCGGACGGGCGCCATGGCGGGCGGACTGGCCGCGAGCTCGCTCACCAGGCGGGCTGTCTCGTCCCACAGGGCCTTGAGCTGGCGGGTCCTGCGGGCATGCTCGAAGTCGAGCTCGCTGCGCAGCTGCTCGAACAGGGTGGCCGGGTCCGCCTGCGTCATCCGGCCGCAGGCCGGCCGATGTGCGTTATCGCCCGCCAGCGAGGCGGCGCTGTACGAAGGCAGCGGCGACTTGCCCACCGTATCGTCGTGGAGGTGCTTGCCCATCCCGTCACGCATCAATTCGGTCGGTTGCTGGCAGATCCCTTTCCCTGAAGGCTAACCCAGCTTCCGCGACGGCTGCGGAAGCGCTTTTGCCGGCGGAAGTCGCTGCGGCCAGGCAGGCAGGCGGGATGATTCAGGGGCGCTGGTGAACCGAGTTCAGGACGGCGAAGTTCCTGCTGATCTCATATCCTGATAAGCCACTATAGAAGTCGACGATATCAGCCATACGCGGCCAACCTTGCGGCTGACGAACTCTCCGGAGCGCAGCAGCTGCCGGATCCTCGAGGTGGTTACGCCGAGCAGATATGCCGCCGTCCCGGTATCAACCTCCGGGGATGACAACGGGTCTACGGGAGCCCGGTCCGGTGGGTGGTCCGCTCTCGGCCGCCGGCCCGCGTCGGCCATTGACCGTCGTTGCTTCTCCCACTCCAGCCACTGACTCGCGGCTTCCCTGACAGCCGCGCAGGTCCACTGGAGCTCGTCCAGCCAGGCTGAATCGAGCCGGCCGCGCTCGGCCAGCCGCCTCAGCGCCGCTAACTGCCCGGACCCGTGCTCTTCGATGAGGCGCCCGAGCGCCCACGCGGAGAATCCCTGCACGGGGGCGACGAGGCAAGGCGCGTCGCCTTGCGCCTTCGCCCGTAACGCCAGCGGCGCGGCCAAGGGCCGGAAACCGGCCGAACGGCTGCGCGACTCCGGCTCGGCTGCGGCATCCACGATCATGGTCCTCCGCATTACCTCCGGCTACCCGCCGCGCCGCCATCCATTCGGCGGCCGCCGATAGGAATCTTAGCCACGGCTCCGGCTCAGGTGATCTCAGTACAAGATCTCATTATCCGGCAATCCAGCCAGACATGGACACTCGGACACTCACGTCACTGAGCCGAGGCAGAATTCAGCAAATTTCAGGCGGGAAATAATATAACACGAGACTCTTTCGGATTCAGCGGTCGCGGACAGGAAGAAAGCTCGCGCTCGGCGG
>JASIBM010000435.1 GCA_030045175.1 Streptosporangiaceae bacterium
AGCAGTGACCAGGTGCCCAGGCCCTGGCCCTCGTTGTTGTAGTAGCCGGGGGTGCAATCGGCAAGGAACGAGGACATGACGGGGTTCGGGACAAGCAGCTCCATCCAGGCGTCCTCGGCCTGCCTGGTGACATCGACGACGTCGAGGCCGCTGGCGGCCATGTGCGAGACGATGGCCGCGACCGTCTTCGCCGCGTCGGTCAGGTTGTGGGGGACGTTGGCCACGAACGCGCCGCCCTGCGCGAGCTGGATCAGGAAGGCGTTCGGGAAGCCGTGCACGTGGACGCCGTGCAGCGAGCGCATCCCGGCCGACCAGTAGTCAGACAGCCGCGTGCCGTCGCGGCCGGTCAGGTCGAATCCGTTGCGCCTGGTCGGCTCCGTGCCTACCTCGAAGCCCGACGCGAAGATGATGCAGTCGACCGGGTACTCCAGGCCGGCCACGACCACCCCGGACGGGGTGATCCGCTCCACCCCCTTGCCGTCGGTGTCGATGAGGCGGACCGAGGGCAGGTTGTACGCGCTGAGGTACTCGTCGTGGAAGCAGGGCCGCTTGCAGAGCTGGCGGTACCAGGCCTTGAGCCGCTGCGCCGTGGCCGGGTCCTGCACGATCGCGTCGACCCGTGCCCTGATCTCGCTCATCTTCTCGAAGTCGGCGTACTCGAAGTCAGCCAGCATGTCGGCGAACTCGGCCGGGCTCGGGCGCGGCGCCGCGAGCCTGCCGCGGATCCGCTTGACCAGGTCGGTCCAGCCGTCATTGACCAGGTCCTCGGCGGGAAACTCGCCGCCCGACATGTTGGCGACGAAGTTGTCCTGCCAGCGTTGCTGCCATCCGGGCGCGGCGATGCCGGCGAACCACTGCGGATCGATCGGCTGGTTGTCGCGGACGTCCACCGACGAGGGCGTCCGCTGGAACACGAGCAGCTCCTCGCACGCGCTGGCCAGGTGCGGGACGCATTGCACGGCGGTCGCGCCGGTGCCGATCACGGCCACCCGCTTGTCAGCGAGGCGATCCATCGGCGCGCCTTGCGGGTCGCCGCCGGTGTAGGCGTAGTCCCACCGGCTGGTGTGGAACGCGTGGCCGGCGAACGTCTCGATGCCAGGTATACCGGGCAGCTTCGCGACGTGCAGCGGGCCAGTGCCGATCGCCACGAACTGGGCGGTGAACTCGTCTGCCCTGTTCGTCCGGACGATCCACCGGCAGCGGTCCTCGTCCCACTCCAGGTCGGTCACCTCGGTGTGGAGCAGGGCGCCCTCGCCCAGGCCGTAGCGCGCGGCGATCCGGTCGCAGTGCTCGAGGATCTCCGGCGCGTGCGCGTACTTCTCCGACGGCACGTGCCCGGTCTCCTCGAGCAGCGGCAGGTAGATCAGCGAGGTCGTGTCGCACTGCGCGCCCGGATAGCGGTTCCAGTACCACGTCCCGCCGAAGCCGCCGCCCTTCTCCACCACGCGCACGTCGGGTACGCCCGCCTCCTTGAGCCTGGCAGCGGTGACCAGGCCGGCGAAGCCCCCGCCGACGACGGCGGCGGTCACGTGGTCGCGCTTGGCCGCGCGCCCGGCGCGCTCGGTGTACGGGTCATCGAGAAGGCGCGCGAACCGCCCCCTCGGCTCGATGTACTGATCGTTGCCGTCCGGCCTGAGCCGCTTGGCCCGCTCTTGCGCGTACTTGCGGCGCAGGCCATCAACATCGACCTCGGTCATCGTCATCGGCAGTCATGCATCTTTCCGCGCTAAAAGGCTTGTAGCTGGCATTATGCCAGCGGCCCTGGTGCTGTGATAGACGCATGACGTTGCGCTATGCGGTCGGAATACCCAACGTGGGGATATTTGGTGACGTTCACGCGATCACTGACCTCGCCGTCTCCGCCGAGCGGCACGGGTGGGACGGCGTGTACTTGTGGGATCACGTGCTGTACCACGAGCCGGACTGGCCGGTGGCCAGCTCGGTCGTCGCCGCGTCCGCGATCGCGGCGCGGACGACCAGGCTGCGGATCATCCTCGCCGTGGCGCTCCCGCGCCGGCAGGCGCAGGACGTCGCCAGGGACACCGCCGCCATCGACTCGCTGTCCGGGCGCCGGCTCACGATCCTCGCCGTCCTCGGCTCGATGGACCGCGAGTTCTCCGATTTCGGGCTGGACCCCGGCCTGCGCGCCCGTGGCCAGGCGCTGGACGAGCGGCTCGCCCGGCTCACCGGCCTGTGGGCCCAGTGGCGCGTGCCGCGCGTGCCGATCTGGTGCGGCGGCCGCTGGCCGCACACGGCTGGCCTGCGCCGGGCCGCGCGCTACGACGGCGCCATGCCGACGTTCGATGACCAGCGTGCCCGCAACGCGCCGCCCGGTCAGTTCGCCGCGGCCGCGTCGGTGGTTCAGCGGAACAGGCTCATGCCCGGCATGCCCGACATCGCCCTTGAGGGCTCAACGGCCGCGGCGACGGCAGCCGAGCAGGTCGAGCCGTATCTCGCCACCGGGTTTACTTGGTGGATCGAGGCGCTCGGGTGGTGGCGAGGCGGGCTGGACGCGGCTGCCGCCAGGATCGCCGACAGCCCGCCGGCCCGGCCGGCCGAACTGGAAGGCACGGCATCGTGACGATTCCGGCTGGCGACATCGACGCCGTGCTCCAGGCCCGGCCGCCGGCCTTCTCGGCCGGGCAGGCGTGCGACATCGGGCGGCAGGTATTCGGCCTCGCCGCCACGGGCGCGCGGAGCCTGGGCAGCGAACGTGACCAGGCGTTCATGCTGACCGGGCCCGGCGGAACTGGGCTGGCGGACACCGGGCTGGCGGTGCTGAAGGTGTCCAACCCCGCCGAAGATCCGCAGATGCTGGACATGGAAGCGCTGGCGGCGTTCCACGCGACCGGATGCGACCCGGGCCTGACGATCGCGCTGCCGCTACGGCCCAGCCGCGCCGGCGGCCAGGACGGCGTGGCCGGCCACCGGGCGCGCTGGGAGCATGACGGCGGCGCCTGCTGGGTGCGGGCCTACGACGTCCTGCCCGGCCGTGCCCGGCTGGACCCGCGCACGCTGCCCGGCCAGGCGCTGACGGCGTGGGGCGAGACGACGGCGCGGCTGGGACTGGCGCTGCGCTCGTTCATTCACCACCGGGCGGTCCGACGGCTGCCGTGGGACGTTCAGCACGCGGCGAGGACCCGGCCGATGCTGGGCGCGATCGGCGACCCGGAGGCCAGGGCGCTGGTGACGGCGGTGCTCGATCGGTTCGACGCGGCCGTGGCTCCCCGCTGGCCGCTGCTGCGGGCGCAGGTCATCCACAGTGACCTGACCGCGGACAACGTCCTGGCCGACGACGACGGCCTGATCACCGGCATCGTCGACTTCGGCGACCTGACGCACACGGCGCTGATCGCCGACCTGGCCGCCGTGCTTGACTCGCTGGCGGGCGGGCGCGACGGGACGGAGATGTTCCGCGTCGCCAGGCTGGTGCTGGACGGCTACCAGCAGGTCTTGCCGCTCGAGCCGCTCGAGCTTGAGCTGATGGGCGAGCTGTGGGCGACCAGGGCCGCGGTCACCGTGGCCATCGGCTCCTGGCGGGCCGCCGAGGGCCTGGAGGACCCGCAGTTCGCCGGCCGGTTCCACGACAGCGAGATCGCCATGATCGAGAACCTGCTCGCGACCGGCTGGGAACGAACGGCCGCGCTGCTCGGCGCCGCCCCGGCGAGGCCCGCCACCCCGGTGACGCCGGCGGCGCTGGCCTCGCTGGCCGCCCGGCGCGATGCGGCCTTCGGGCCCGCGATGGAGCCGCTCAGCTACGCCGAGCCGATCGAGATGGCCAGCGCCAGCGGGGTGTGGATGACCGACGGCTCCGGGCGCCGGTTCCTCGACATGTACAACAACGTGGCCTGCGTCGGTCACGCGCACCCGCGCGTGACCTCGGCCGTGGCCCGTCAGTGGCGGGCGCTCAACACGAACATGCGGTACCTGCACGCGTCGGCCATCGAGCTCGCCGAGCGGCTGATCGCGACCTGCCCCGGCGGCCTGGACACGGTGCTCTTCGTCAACTCCGGGTCCGAGGCGAACGACCTCGCCTGGCGGCTGGCACGGCACCACACGGGCAACGGCGGCGGCCTGTGCACGGCGTTCGCCTACCACGGGATCACCGCGGCCACCGCGGACCTGTCCCCCGAGGTCCTTCCCGGCGCGCTCCCACCGCCGCACGTCCTCACCTGGGCTCCGCCGGATGCCTACCGCGGCCAGCACCTGGGCACCGCGGGGTTCGCGGCGGCGCTCGGCCGACTGGCCGCTCGCGGCCTCGCGC
>JASIBM010000436.1 GCA_030045175.1 Streptosporangiaceae bacterium
TCGCTCGGCGAGGACGTGGCCGGCATCGCGTTTGGCGGGGCCGCGAGGCTCATCGGCCGGGCGATCGGCCGCCGGATGCAGCGAACCTACACCGGGCAGATGCAGCCGACCGGGCAGATGCAGCCGACCGGGCAGATGCAGCCGGCGCTATCCGCTCACGCGGAGGAACTGCTCCGCACGCAGATAGCGATCGCGGAGCGGCACCCCGACGTGTGCGCCTGCCTCAACGACGCGGTGATCTTCCTGGCCGGCGGCCAGCGCACCTTGCCGATGCCGAACCTGTCGACGCTCACGATCGAGCAATCCGACGCCCTGGTCGCCAACCTCCAGTCAGGCTAGGCGCCGTCCGCCATGATCGCGGACGATCTTCAGCTACGGCAGCTGACAAAAGACCGCGATCATGGTCCAGGCGGGCTCAGCAGGCGCGGGGTCGGCCAGCGCGGGGTCGGCAGGCGCGGGGTCGGCCAGCGCGGGCTCGGCCGACGCGGGGTCAGTCAGCGCGGGACAGCCGGATGACGGGGATGACGCGATCGGTCTTGCGCTGATAGCCGTCGTACCGGGGAAACATGCCGATGATCCGCTGCCACGCCCGCGCGCGCTCGTCGCCCTCAAGCTGCGTTGGCGTCACGCGCATCCGGTGGCCGCCGAACTCGACCCACACCCGATCCGGATGCGCAGCGATGTTGTGATACCAGGCCGGGTGATGAGCCGAGCCGCCCGCTGACGCGACCACCAGCCAGGCGTCCTCGCCGTCGGCGAACCTGGTCACGGTCGACAGCCGGTCCTGGCCGCTCTTGGCCCCGACGGTGGTCAGGTACAGCAACTCCATCCCCTGGAACTTGTCTCCCGACCGGCGGTGCCAGCCAGTCATGGCCCGCATCATCACCCGCATCAACGGATTGGAGCCTATGTCCCTGGCACCACGGGTCCCGCCCGGAGTCTTGGAAAAGGTCATGAATGTCCGTCCCTTCGGCCATCACGCTGGCACCGTCATGCTAGCGCCGCCACTGCTTGGCGAAAGGCGCTGACCGGCGCGCTCGGCCAGGAGGTCAAGCGCCGAGCTTAGGACGCGCCGGGAACGGCCAGCCGGCCGCGACCTACGCTAGGCAGTGAGGCGTCGCGTCGCTCTGGGGGCGGTCAGATGAACGACTATCCTGCGATGATCGTCGAGGTCAACCGTGTCGAGCCGGTTCCGCGCCGGATACGGGCGTTCGCCGGAGGCGAGAAGCTGCTCGACACAACCAGGGCGCTATATGTCTGGGAATGGCCGTTCTACCCGCAGTACTACATTCCGATGGCGGATGTCCGTGGCGACCTGCTGACCCCGCAAGGCGGAGTGCAGCAAACCCGTCAGGGCGTCGCCCAGCCGCATAAGCTGCGCGCGGGCCAGGAAGAACGGCCGCACGCCGCGCGCCTGATCAATGAATCGAAGATGCCGGGGCTGCCCGGCACGTTCCGTTTCGACTGGAACGCGATCGATGCCTGGTTCGAGGAAGACGAGCAGGTGTTCGTGCATCCGCGCAGCCCGTACGTCCGGGTCGACGCGCTCCGCTCCAGCCGGCCGATCCGGATTGAGCTGGACGGTGTCGTGCTCGCCGAGTCGCGGTCGCCGGTGATGGTCTTCGAGACCGGGTTGCCCACCCGCTATTACCTTGACAGGACCGACGTCAACTTCGATCACCTCATCGCGGCCAGCACCGTCACCTCATGCCCGTACAAGGGCACGACCAGCGGCTACTGGTCGGTCCGGACCGGTGAGGTGGTCCACCCGGACCTGGCCTGGGCGTACGACTTTCCCACCAGGCAACTGCTGCCCATCGCTGGCCTGGTCGCCTTCTACAACGAGAAGGTGGACATCTTCCTCGACGGCGACAAGCTCGCGCGGCCCGTGACCCACTTCTTCGCGACGCGTGAGAACCAGGACGACTGATCATGGAACGAGTTGCTGGCAGCCTGTTGTCGGTGAACGTGGGCCTGCCACAAGACGTGACCTGGCATGGCAAGACGGTGCGCACGGCGGTGTGGAAGCGGCCCGTTGACGGCCCGCGGCAGGCGCGGCGGCTGAACATCGACGGTGACGGGCAGGGGGACCTGGTCGGCCACGGCGGAGAGCACCGCGCCGTGTTCGTGTATCAGATCGAGTCGTACCGGTACTGGCAGCAGGAGTTGCGCCGCGATGACTTCAGCTACGGCCAGTTCGGGGAGAACTTCACGGTGCGGGGCCTAGCCGACGACCAGGTGTGCATCGGTGACCGCTACCGGATCGGAGGGGCGGAGTTCGAGGTCACCCAGCCGAGGGTCACGTGCTACCGGGTAGGCATCCGGATGGACGAGCCCAGCATGGCGGCGCTCCTGGTGTCACGCCACCGGCCCGGGTTCTATTTCCGGGTGCTGCGCGAGGGCGCCGTGCAGGCCGGAGATGACATCGTGCAGACGGCCGTCGGGCCGCAGGCCATGACGGTGGCCGAGGTGGACGCCCTGCTCTACCTGCCTGGGCATCCCCGGCGGCAGGTGCTCCGCGCGCTGCGGATCCCGGCGCTGCCCGACGGCTGGCGAGCGTCCTTCCAGGCGCTGGTAGACCAGCCGGAAGCGGCCGAAGGCGCGGCAGGCAACGCGGGGCTGGCGAGCGTCAGCCCGCCGCCGGCCTGGCCGGGGTTCAAGGCGCTGGCCGTGACCGCCATCGAGCGCGAGAGCGACACGGTGGTCTCTGTGTACCTGGCCGACCCGGGTGGAGCGGCGCTGCCGCCCGCCCAGCCAGGGCAGTTCGTGACCTTGCGGATGCCCGCGGGCCGGGAAGGGCAGCCGTTGCTGCGCAGCTACTCCCTGTCCGGGCCACCGGGCGCCGCCACCTACCGGATCAGCGTCAAGCTGGAGGAACACGGGGCAGGTAGCCACTTCGTGCACACCCGGCTGCGAGCAGGCGACACCCTCGACGTTGCCGCGCCGCGAGGGGTGTTCACGCTAGCGCAAGGGGACTCACCGGTCCTGCTGATCAGCGCTGGCGTCGGCGCCACCCCGGTCATGGCCATGCTGCACGCGCTGGCCGCCGGCCGGTCCGACCGCGAGATCTGGTGGCTGCACGGCGCACGCAGCCGCGCCGAGGAACCCTTCGCCGCGGAGTCTCTGTCGTTGCTTGCGGGCCTTGCCCATGCGCACCGGCACGTCTGCTACAGCCGGCCGGGATCAGCCGACGTCGCGGGGCGTGACTACCAGACCCGCGGGCGGCTGTCTGCGGATGTGCTCGCCGCGCTTGACCTGCCACGCGACGCGGACGCCTACATCTGCGGCCCGTCCGCGTTCATGTCCGACGCGTCCGCGTCGCTGCTCGGCATCGGCATCGATCCCGCCCGGATCCGCACCGAGATCTTCGGCGCCGCGCCATCGATAACGCCGGGCATCTCCCCCGCTGCCGCCCGCCCCCCGCACCAGCCTGCCGGTGAGCCAGGCACCGGCCCGCAGGTCTCGTTCGCGCGCAGCGGCCTGACCGTGCGCTGGGATCAGGGCTACGCCAGCCTGCTCGAGCTAGCCGAGGC
>JASIBM010000437.1 GCA_030045175.1 Streptosporangiaceae bacterium
CGCCGTGGACCGCAACATCTTGCGCATCGGCGCGTTCGAGCTGTTGTGGGGCACTCAGGTGCCCGAGGCGGTGGCGATCTCGGAGGCGGTGCTGCTGGCGACCGACCTGTCCACCGACGCCTCGCCCGGCTTCGTCAACGGCCTGCTGGCCAGGCTGCTTGAGATCAAGCCGACCCTGACCGGCGACACCTCCTGACTGTCGGTGGCCGGGGCTACAGTCATACCGGGAGCGGCATCGGCTGGGCGGGAAGATCGGCGAGGCAGTGAAGCAGACGGGCACGCCGGACGACACGGGCTGTCCCATCCTGCACGTCGACATGGACGCCTTCTACGCGAGCGTCGAGATCAGGGACCGCCCCGAGGTCGCCGCGCGGCCCGTGATCGTGGCTCACACCGAGGGCCGTGGCGTGGTCCTGTCCGCCAACTACGTGGCACGGGCGTTCGGCGTGCGCTCGGCGATGCCGGTGACGCGGGCGCGCAGGCTCTGCCCGCAGGCCGTCTTCATCCCGCCCAGGCACGACCTGTACAGTGTGGTTTCCCGCGAGGTCATGGCCGTCTTCCGCACCGTCACCCCGGAGGTAGAGCCGCTCTCGCTCGATGAGGCGTTCCTCGACGTATCCGGGGCAATCCGGCGGCTCGGCCGGCCGGCGGCGATCGGTGCGCACATCAGGCGGCAGGTGCGCGAGCAGCAGGGCATAACCTGCTCGGTCGGCGTCGCGCCGAGCAAGTTCGTGGCCAAGCTGGCCTCGGTGCACTGCAAGCCCGATGGCCTGCTCGTGATCCCGGCCGACCGGGTGCTTGAGTTCTTGCACCCGCTGCCGGTCTCTGCGCTGTGGGGCGTCGGCGAGCGCACGGGCCAGGCGCTGGCCAGGCTTGGCCTGCGCACCGTGGCCGACCTGGCGAACGCGCCGCCCGCGACGCTGGAACGAGAGCTTGGCCGGGCCGCGGGCGCGCACCTGATGGCGCTGGCGTGGGGCCGTGACGACCGCGCCGTGATACCCGAGGTACGCGAGAAGAGCGTCGGGGCCGAGGAGACCTTCGCCACCGACGTCGACGACCCCGACCTGATCCGCCGTGAGCTGCTGCGGCTGGCCGGGCGGACCGCGCGCAGCCTGCGGTCGGCGGGATACGCGGCCAGAACGGTCTCGGTCAAGCTCAGGCGCGCCGACTTCCGCACGATCACCAGGTCGCGCACCCTGGCTGAGCCCACCGACGTGGCGCGGCGGATATACGCGACGGCGTGCGAGCTCTACGCGGCATCGGGCCTGGCCGCTGGCGTGCGGCTGCGGCTTGTCGGGGTGCGGGCGACCGGCCTGGTGCCCGCCTCGGGAGTCGGAACCCAGCTCGCGCTTGGCGAGCGCGCCGACACCTGGCGTGACGCCGAGGGCGCGATGGACGAGATCGCGAGGAAGTTCGGGTCTGGAGCGGTCCGGCCGGGATCACTGGTGCCGCCGACCAGGGGCGACGGCCGCGACCGGGGCGTGCAGAATCGGCCCGCGACCCAGTGATGTCGGCTTGCATCCTTGCTGTCCCCTTCCACAGAACGCGTTGACCCTCGTATTCTGGGGAGAGCCAGGTCGTAGGCCGATCGGTACCGACCGGCCGGCGCGAGTCTTTGGGAGGCACCGTGCCGCTTTCCGAGCACGAGCAGCGCCAGCTTGATCAGATCGAGCAAGCGCTCTACGCCGAACACCCGCGGTTCGCTAGGGCGGTGCGAGCAGCCGATCCGCAGGTGCACTACCGACGCCGTGTCTTCTGGGCGGCGCTGGTGTTCGTCATCGGCCTTGCTCTGCTGCTCTACGGCGTCGCCACCTCCTACATCTGGATCTCGGTCCTGGGCTTCGTCGTGATGCTGACGGCGTGCTACTGGGCGGCAAGCAGCTACCGGCGGATGACAGGCATCGCCACTGGCCGGGTCGCGGTCTCGCCCAAGGAAGCCAAGCCGGGTCGCAAGGCGCGCCTGGACGGGGAGCCGCCACGGCGCGGCGAGAAACGTGGCGGCAGGCGCTCGGGCGGCGGGCTAGGCGAGCGGCTCGAGGAGCGCTGGCGCAGGCGTCAGGAAGGCCGCGGAAACTAACCGGGATCAGCGCGCCTTACCCATATCTCCCTTACGCGTACCCGTCGGGCGGTGGCTCGCCGGCTACTGGGCGGTGGCTTCCTCGCGCGTAGCCGGAGCCCAGCCCGTGAACGAGCCAAGGCTGTGGGCGACAGCCGTCCGGGCCGGGCCAAGCACCGAGGCAGGGAGCAGGCGCGCCCGCCACCGCGCCCGCCAGCGCGCGCTGCTCGCCAGCGAGCGCCGCACCAGGGCGACATCGCCACGGACAGACTCCGCCGAAGCGGGAGCCTGCGCGTAATATGCGCGCTCCACCACTGTCGTGATCCGGCCGACGGCCTGCTGCGCCGCCTCGTCGCCCTCCACGGCGGAGCGAACCCTCCGGGCGACCGCCCTGGGCGAGTCACTCTCGCGGCACGGCATACCCAAATCGACCAGGTCGGCGCGCACCTCGCGCCACGCTGCCCGGGCGAGCTCCAGGTCGCTTACCGCGGTGCGCCAGCGTCGGCGGCGGATCACGATCCGCGCCGTGCCTGGCACAGCGGTCCCGACCAGTAGCGCAGCCGCGAGCGCGATGACGGCGGCCAGCAGCGGATTGCCGCGCTTGCGGGCCGAAGCTACCGCGAAGTCGCGGCCCGGCACACCCTGATCCGCGTCTTCGTGCCGGAGCTTGTCCAGTATGCCGGGTGAGACATGCTTCGAATGGGAAGGGGCCGGTCCGCCGCCATGCTTGCCTGGCGAGGTTGGCTTGCTCGCGACGTCCTTCGTGACGTACGGCGGCTCGACCGCCGTGCCCTGGCCGAGGCTGCCGCCGGGCGTCGGCTCGAACCGCAGCCAGCCCGCGCCCACGATGTACAGTTCAGGCCACGCGTGCGCGTCGGCGGTGGTGACCACCCACCGGCCGTCGCGGAAGCTGCCCCCGGTGTAGCCGATGGCAACCCTGGACGGGATCCCGAGTAGCCGGGCGAGCACGGCCATCGCGAACGCGAACTGCTGGCAGTAGCCCTGCGGGTCGGTCGTGAGGAAGTCCAGCAGGCCCTGCGGGCTGTCTGGGATGGTGGACTGCAACGTGTAGGTGAACTTGCCCGAGTGGAACCAGCGCTCGAGCGCCACGGCCTTGTCGAAGGCGGTGCGCTTGCCCGCGGTGACCCGCCGCGCGATGGCGGCCAGCTCGCGTTCCACCGGGGAGCTGGAATTCAGGTAAGTCAGATAAGGCGACAGCGCCTGAGGCACCCGCTGCGTCGTCTTGAGCATGTCCGGCGTCGGCTCCGCCTGGCCGCTGGTCACCGTGTAGTTCCTGATTTGCTGGCCAGACTGGTTCGCGAAGATCATCAGCGTGTCGTACGACTCCCACCAGGTTCCGTTCGCCGTGAGCCGCTCCGGCCAGTAGGGCACCGGCAGGAACTGTAGCTGCGAGGAGTAGCCGCCGGTGGCGTCGAGCGAGACCTTCAGCGTTGTCCTCGTCCGCGGCATGGAGCTGGTCACGCCGGGTGGCGGCAGTAGCGGCTGGGCCGTCACCGCGGTTCGCTGGCCGGGAGTGACGACCTCCCAATCGCCCTGCGCCTGGTCGTAGTTGAGCACGTAGACCTGAAGGTACTGGCCTTGGCTGGCCGAGCTTGACCCGTAGGTGAGCACGGTCCGCGGCCTGGTCTCGTTGAGCATGCCGTGCAGCTGGACCACCGGGTTGAGCAACAGCACCCCGCCGCCGGAGCCATGCCCCGAGGACGAGGACGCGAACAGCCGGTGCAGGTTCAAGGTGGGCAGCAGGACCGGTGCGACGACGGCGGCGCAGAGCGCGGCGACGCCGATCCGGCGCCCCGTGGCGGCGAGCGCGGCCACGTCTGCGCCGCCGAGCTGCTCGCTCGCGCCCGGCCGGTGCCACACCGAGATCACCCGGCCCCAGCTGCGGAGCCTGGTCCTGCCGTCCGACGCGAGCAGGCCGAGGTAGCCGACCGCGGCGGCGAGGAACGCCATGATGCCCCACAGGCCGTGCACGTGGGCGGCGGTCGCGAGCGGCGCCAGGTAGATCACGAGCAGCGGCAGGCCGGCGATGGCCGGCCGATGCAGCCGGACGGCCAGGAAGTCGATGACGATCGCGGCCAGGCCGATGCTGCCGGCCGCGAGCACGATCACGCCCGCCGTCTCGGTCACCGGCGGGGAGTTCTTGGCCTGCGCCATCCCGTTGCTGGCCAGCACGAGCAGGTGGTGCAGCGACGCCTTGGTTGGCACGATCAGGCCGAGTGACCGCGAGCTCGCCCACAGCGCGTTCAGGTACAGCAGCAGCGCGGCCAGGTAAGTGGTCAGCCCAGCGACCGCGCGCAACGCCCGCCAGCTGGTGGCGCTCGCCGCGCAGCAGATCGCGATCGCCGCCCCGCCGACCTTCAGCGCAACGGCGCTGGCCGCGAACATCGGGATCGTGGCGAGCACCGCGAGCGCGGTCGCGCCGCAGGCTGCTGGCACCGGAGCTAGCCTGGTCAGCAGGCCAGCCAGGGCGACGGCGGTCACCGCCCCGATCGCCGCGATCAGCCATGCGACGCCGTGGATCAGGAAGAACTCAGAAGCGCACGCGAGGATCACCGCGATCGCCGCCGCGGCGGTGAGTCGTTGATTCATCAGCCCACAACCTCACGATCTCGCTGACTGGGTAGGGGGGCCAGGCTGCCAGCGCGGGGCAGGAGCTGCCAGGCGGCGCTCAGCGGGGTGGTGGCGTTTACGGTGACCACCCGCCATCCGCCCGAGCGCAGCACTACCTCGGCCGCCGCCGTCTCGGCCTGGTCGGCGTCCCCGGCCAGCCCGTCCTGGGCTGGGCCCGGCTGAGCGGCCGGGCCAGCCTGGGAGTCCCCGGGTGGCTGCCGGTCGGCGGCGTGACCGCCACCCGCCTGGGTGGCCCATGTCGAGACGGAGAGCAGCATGGCTATCCCCTGCCGTCCGTCCTTGCGGGTAGCGGCGAGTTCCCTGGCGGTCTGAGCCGACAGGTTGCCGGCGATCAGCACGATCAGGCCGCACTCGATCGTGCTGAGCGCGGTGATGGCGCGCGCGAAGTCCCTGTTGTTCGACGTCTGGACCACGGCTAGCGCATCGAGCAGCACGTCCTCGAACATCGCGGAGCCGGCCATCGGGCCGGCGTCGGTGAGCAGCTGGCCGTCGAGCCCGGCCTGGGCGAGATGGACGCCGATCGACGCGGCGGCGCTCACCGCGAGCTCGAACGAAGAACTCGGGCCGGTCCCGGCGTGCGCCCGGCGCCTGGTGTCGAGTATGATCACGGCCCGGTCCTGCCAGCGCTGCTCCTCCCTGCGCACCATCAGCTCGCCGTACCGTGCCGTGGAGCGCCAGTGCACCCGGCGCAGCTCATCGCCGGTGCGGTAGGCGCGCGGGATCACGTCGTCGTCGCCCGCGGACGCGGTCATCCTCGTCTTGCCGTCGCCCTCGCTCGACCAGCTCCCCGTGGTCGAAGTGGTGAAAAGCGGCACTACCTTCGGCGTCACCGTTAGCGTGCTCTGGGCGGAGAAATCCGCGCTGAGCTCGACCAGGCCGAAAACGTCGGCGATCCTGATCCGCAGCGGGCCGATGACGAACTTGCCGCGCAGGTCGGACCGGAGCTGGTAGCTGACCTCCCTGGAGCCGCCCCGCTCGATGCCGTTCAGCACGTATCTCGGCCGGGCGCCGAGCGAATACGGGATGGTCTCCTCGGCGAGCAGCAGCCCGGTGGAGATGCGGCTGACGTTCTCGAGCAGCAGCGAGGCCCTGGCAGGCTGCCCGGGGCCGACCCGCTGGGGGATGATCTGTCGCCGGCAGCGCAGCTGATACCTGGTGCGGCGGGCGACAAGCACGGAGAACAAGGGGAGGCAGACCAGCATGACCCCCACGCTGATCATCGCGTCGCTGCCGAGCGCAAGCCCGGTAACCACGCCCACCACGCCGGCGGCGAGGAACGACGCGCCCCTGACCGTGAACCAGGCGAGTACCGACCGCATAACCGCCTCTTTCCCGCTGGTGCACTGCCAATGTATGTGCCGGGTCGGTTAACCGCCATTAGCCGTCGCTACCTGCTTGGCAAGGGGACCCGCCCGACGATTCTGGCGAGCACCTGCTCAGGTAGCTCGCGGCCGACGACCGCCTCTGCGGTCGGGAGTAGCCGGTGCGCGAGGACGGGGCCTGACAGCAACTGCACGTCATCAGGGATCACGAAGTCCCTGTCCTCGAGCGCCGCGTAGGCCCGGCTGGCGCGGAGCAAGTGCAGCGCCGCCCTGGGCGAGGCGCCCAGCCGCAGCGCCGACGCCGTTCTCGTCGCGCCGACCAGGTCGATGATGTACTTGCGCACCTGGGGCGCGACGTGCACGTTGCGCACCGCCGCGATCAGCGCCCGCACGTCTTTCGCGTGCGCCGCCGGCTGGAGGTCATCAAGGGGCGAGCTCGATCCGTGTGAGTCGAGCATTTCAAGCTCGGCGCTGGTGTCCGGGTACCCGATCGAGAGCCTGGCGGTGAACCGGTCGCGCTGAGCCTCGGGCAGCGGGTAAGTGCCTTCCATCTCGACCGGGTTCTGCGTCGCGATCACCATGAACGGCGGCTCAAGCGGATAGGTGGCGCCATCCACCGTGACCTGCCGTTCCTCCATGGCTTCAAGGAGCGCGGACTGGGTCTTGGGCGAGGCGCGATTGATCTCGTCGCCGAGCACGAGGTTGGCGAAGATCGGCCCTGGCTTGAACTCGAACTCGCGCAGTTCCTGGTTAAAGGCGCTTACCCCGGTGATGTCGCTGGGAAGCAGGTCGGGCGTGAACTGGATGCGCCGCACCGAGCAGTCGATCGACCTGGCCAGCGCCTTCGCGAGCAACGTCTTGCCTACGCCGGGGACGTCCTCGATCAGCGCGTGCCCCTCCGCCAGCAAGACGGTAAGCGCCAGCCGGACCGTCTCTGGCTTGCCGACCACGACCGAGTTGATCGCGTCGCTGATCTTGTGCGCGATGGCGATCAACTCGTCAAGCGAGAGTTCCGCCTGCCCGGCTTCAGCTGACACTCGTCCTCCTTGCTCGTGCCGCAGGTCTGCCGCGGCCGCTGATGTTCGTACTAAGAGTGTCGCCGATGGCGAGCAGCCCTTACCGGTCGGAACCCTGGTCCAGATTGACAGTACGTGCAGCTACGCCTCGATGTAACAACGGAATGGCAATCACTGCATAACTAGGCGGCCCAGCCGCCCGTCCTGGCCACTCCCCGCGGGCTGTCCCGCCGGCCGGAGCTCCCTTCCCTCGCTTCCTGGGCACTCCCAGGGCGCAGACCTGCCCTGCCCAGCCCGCCCACGTCGCGCGCGCTGGCTGGCTCGTCGGGTAGCAGCACCGGCGCTTCCTGAGCCAAGGCGCGAGCCAGGGCGAGCCGTTGAGCCTATCCGCCTGACATCGTGCCAACTGGCAGGAATCTGGCGGCCGGGGCGGCTACTAGAACCCCAGCACCTCGACGAGCTTGCCCGAGGCCGCGAGCGGGTCGCCCGCTCCTAGGTCCGCTCGCCTCCGCGCCCTTCGGCTCGCTCCGCTGTGCTGGTCCCGCTCGCCTCCGCGCCCTTCGGCTCGCTCCGCTGTGCTGGTCCCGCTCGCCTCCGCGCCCTTCGGCTCGCTCCACTCTGCTCCACTTGCTTGACCTTGCCTTTCGTTCGGCAATTGGCCAGGTAATGGGCTCCTGGTCATTGACGGTGGGGGAATGTGGAGTACAGTGGTGCGCGGTGGAGCTGTGAGGCTCCATCAAGGGACCGGGGTGGGGGACAGTGGAGGTGAGTGCCGGTGTTCCTCGGTACTCATACGCCTCGGCTGGATGACAAGGGCCGGCTGTTCCTCCCTGCCAAGTACCGTGACGAACTCGCGGAAGGGCTCGTGCTGACCAAGGGCCAGGAGCGTTGCCTGTACGTGTTCCCGCAGGCGGAGTTCGCAAGGATCACCGAGGCCTTGCGGACCGCGCCGATGACCGCCAAGGCCGTCCGCGACTACAGCCGCGTGCTCTTCGCGAGCGCATCTGACGAGCTGCCTGACAAGCAAGGCAGGATCACCATCCCGCCCGCACTGCGCGACTACGCCGCCTTGCAGCGAGATTGCGCGGTGATCGGCGCGAATACCCGGCTAGAGATCTGGGACGCGACCGCCTGGGACGCCTACCTGGAGCAGCAGGAGGACGCGTTCTCCGACGCATCACAGGAGGTGCTGCCAGGGGTTCTGTGAGCGGGCTCCGCATCGCGGAGCAGGTGCCCGGCGAGGTCTCCACCTGCGCTGGACGCCCGCAGCCTGACGTCCCTTCCCCGGCGCCAGGCGACGGACGATCCGGTGGCGCGGATGGCGACCTGGCCGGGCATGGCTCACGGCCGAGGCAGCAGGCTGTTCGGCATGACCGAGAGGGGGCTCTATGTGGTGTCGTGCCGGAGGCGCGCTGGCGAGCACGGGTGCCGCAGGCGCGCTGGCGAGCACTGGTGCCGCAGGCGCGCTGGCGAGCACGGGTGCCGCAGGCGCGCAATGGACGCCGCGCCGACGCGCGGAATGGACTGCGTGCCTGGACGCGCAATGGACGTCGTGCCGCGGGCGCGGAATGGACGTCGTGCCGGAGGCGCGCCGATGAGCACCGTGCCGGAGGCGCGCCGATGAGCACCGTGCCGGAGGCGCGCCGATGAGCACCGTGCCGGAGGCGCGCTGGCGAGCATGGGTGCCGGAGGCGCGCCGATGAGCGTCGTGCCGGAGGTGCGCCGATGAGCACCGTGCCGCGGGCCGGGCACGTGCCGGTCATGCTCGACCGAGTGCGCGCGCTGCTCGCTCCCGCGCTCGATGCGGCCGACGCGGTGCTCGTCGACGCCACGCTCGGCCGGGCGGGCCACGCGGCCGCGTTGCTCGCCGATCACCCGCACCTTCTCGTGATCGGCATTGACGCCGATCAGGCCGCGCTCGATGAGTCGGCCAGGCTGATAGGCGCCGACAGCGACAGGGTCACGTTCGTGCACGC
>JASIBM010000438.1 GCA_030045175.1 Streptosporangiaceae bacterium
TCCTTGTGAACGACGAGGGAACGGTGACCGGGGTGGTCGACTGGGACGGGGCGGTCGCGGGCAACGGCGACTTCGACCTCTACACGCTGCGATTCGACCTCGCGCTCCGTGCGCCCGACCTCGGCCGCTGGCTCGGCGTGCGGCTGCGCCGCGCGATGGCGGAAGACGTGGCCCAGGCATGCTGGGCGCACATGAGCCTGCGCCTGGTCGACTGGTCCATTCGCCACCTGACCGCCGCCGACGTGCAAGCGTGGCTAGACGTGGCCGTGGAACTCAGGCCCTGACGGCAGCCCGCCTCAGTCCTGCCTGAGCAGCGCCCCGGCGTCGATAGGCTCCGAGCTCATGCAATCAGTACAGCGGATCGTCGATATTCGATAGGCGTTGCCTGGCTGGAGATCCGCTGATCGCCTGGAAGCCATGATCACGGTGGTTTGCCGTCGAATGACTCGGTCAACCCACCGTGATCATGAACGACGACGCGCCCGAGGGCGCGCCAAACGCGGGGTCAGCCGACGGGCGCCGACTCGCTGGCGCCCTGGGCCAGGCCGGGCGAGCCCGGGACGTCACCGGCCGGCTGGCGGAACAGGCGGCTTGGCCACCACATCCACCGGCCGAGGTCCAGGTTGAGCGCGGTGACCAGGACGGACCGCACGATGATGGTGTCGAGCAGCACGCCGAACGAGATCGTGAAGCCGAGCTCGACCAGCTCGGTGAGCTGGGCGGTGTCGAGGATCGCGAACGTCCCTGCGAGCACGCAGCCGGCCGAAGTGATCACGCCGCCGGTCGCCGCGAGCCCGGCGACCGCCCCGGGACGCGGGCCGATCCTGGCGGCCTCCTCGCGCACCCGCGTCATCAGGAAGATGTTGTAGTCGATGCCGAGAGCGACCAGGAAGACGAACGCGAACAGCGGGTACGAGGAGTCCGCGGCATCGAATCCGAACACGTGGTTAAAGACCAGCGCGCTGACCCCGAGCGACGCCGCGAACGACAGCACCACGGTGCCGATCAGGATCAGCGGCGCGACGATGGCGCGCAGCAGCAAGATGAGGATCAGGAACACGACGCCGAGCACGAGCGGGATGATCACCCGCCGGTCGTGTTCCGACGCTTGCTGGAAGTCCAGGTTGATCGCGGTGTTACCGCCCACCATGGCGTTGGCGCGAGGTATCGCGTGCACGGCGGCGCGGAGCCGCTCGATGGTCGCGTAGGCGGCCGAGTCGTCTGGCGGGGAAGTCAGCGTCGCCTCGACGATCGCGTGGCCGGCGAGCACTCGCGGCGGGGTGACCTCGGTCAGCCCGCGGGTCGCGCGGACCGTGGCATCGAGCGAGGCCGCGGCGCTTGGCCTGCTGACGACGATGACCGGCTCGCCCTCGCCGCCGGGGAAGTGCGCGGCGAGCACCTGCTCGCCGATGACGGAGTCCGGCGGGGTACGGTACGCCTGCGCGTGGGTCAGCCCGTGCGCCTGGAGGCCGGTCAGGCCGAGCGCGAGGATGCCGAGGCCAACGGCGGTGCCCACCCAGACCAGCCGCGGCCGCGCCGACATTCGCTGCCCGAGCCTGGCCCAGGCGCCGCCGCCGGCCGGGTCGGCCGATCCGAACTCGGGCCTGCGCGGCCAGAACACCCAGCGCCCGGTGATCAGCAGCAACGCGGGCAGCAAGGTCAGCATCGCGAGCATCGCCACGCCCACGCCGATGCCGAGCACGGGGCCGAACCCCCTGGTCGACGTCAGCGACGCGACGACAAACGTCAGCATGGCCAAGATCACGGTGGCGGCGCTGGCGAGGATCGCAGGGAACGCACGGCGCAGCGCGATCGCCATCGCCTCGTGCCGGTCGGCGTGCCTGCGCAGCTCCTCCCGGTACCTGGCCGTCAGCAGCAGGGCGTAGTCGGTGCCGGCACCGAACACAAGCACGTACAAGACCCCGACGTTGACCGTGTTGACGATCAGGCCGGTGTGCGTGGCTACCAGGTACACCAGCCACTGCGCGGCGGTCAGCGCCAGGCCGACCGAGGCCACGGGCAGCACCCAGAGCACGGGGCTGCGGTACGTGAGCAGCAGCAAGATGATCACGACCGCCATCGCGGCGAAGAACACGGTGGAAAGCAGGCCCTGGAACGCGTTGTTCGAGTCGGCCGAGAAACCGAGTGGCCCGGTCAGGTTGGCTGTCATGCCGTGATCGTGCGACTTGGCGATCGCGCGCAGCACGCTCGCCGCGTGATCGACGGCCGCGCCGGACCCCTTGCCTGGCAGGTCGACGAGGAGGATCACTTGCATGGCCCGGCCGTCGCGGGAGATCACAGGGCCGGTGACGTGCCCGGGCAGCACCATGGGCAGCTCGGCGAACCTGCGGGTGTCGGCAGCCACCTTGGCCCGGTCGGCGGCCGTCAGTCCGGCCGGGCGGCTGTAGACGATCACGGCGGAGTACTCGTTCGGCGGCTGCAACCGCTCCTGGATGCTCAGCACCCGCGTGGACTCGGCCGTGGCTGGCAGCGACGACTGGGCGTCGTTATTCTCGATGCCCATCAGCTTGCCCCAGAACGGCAGCGCCGCGACGGCCACGGCCAGCCAGAAAACGGCGATTACCCACTTGGCGCGCCGCCCGCTCGGCAGGCTGATGATCGCCTGCGCCGCTTTCATGGGTACCACGGTAGGCCCAGCCGCGCGCACGTCGCCCGCCCGCGCGGGACAACAAAGAGAAAACACGACGACCCTTACATCGAACGGGCCGTCCCAATGAATGCAGGTACCCGGCGGGCCGGTCAGACCTGGGCGGTTCCTCCGTCGACGAACACCTCGTCGCCGGTCATGAAGCTCGCGTCATCGGAGGCGAGGAAGGCAACGGCCTTCGCGAGTTCCTCGGGGCGGCCAAGGCGCCCCATGCTGACGCGCGACTCGACCGACGGCAGCCCCCCCGGGCGGTCGCCGAAGGTCTCGGCGAGCATCGAGGTGTCGACCGGGCCTGGGCTGACGACGTTGACCCTGATGCCGCGGTCCTTGAGGTCTGTCGTCCAGGTCCGCGCGAACGATCGGATCGCCGCCTTGGTGGCCGAGTAGATGCTCAGCGCAGGGTTGCCCTTCACGGAGGCGGAGGAGCCGGTCAGGATGATCGTGCCCCCGTCGGGCATCAGCGGCAACGCCTTCTGCGCGGTGAACACGACGCCCTTGACATTGATGTCGAAGATACGGTCGAAGTGCTCCTCGCTGATCGAGCCGAGCGGGGCCGAGTCTGCCACGCCGGCGTTGGCGAAGAGTATGTCGACATGCCCCTCTTCCTGGCCGATCTGCGCGTAGATCCGGTCGAGGTCGGCGGGGTTGGTGACGTCTCCTGCGATGGCGGTGACGTGGTCGCTGACGTAGGCCACCGCGGAGTCAAGCTCAGGCTTGCGGCGGCCGGTGATGTAGACGTGAGCGCCCTCGTCGGCGAGCTCCTTGGCCGTGGCCAGGCCGATTCCGGTGCCACCGCCGGTGATGAGCGCGACCTTGCCGTCAAGCTTGCCTGTCATGGTCTCCCCCTGCGCCGCTGAGTTGTGCTGAAGCAAAGAGCCTGCCCTGCTCGTGGCCCGCTACACGCGGCCGGGGGTGAGTGCGATCCTGGACAGCGTGCATGAGCGCCTTGGCCCGCCGCCCGCCAGCCCGCCGCCCGCCGGCCTGTCCGGCGTCCTGGCAGGGACGCGCTGCCTGCTGCTGGACTTCGACGGGCCGATCTGCGACGTCTTCGCCGGCCTGCCAGCGCCGACGGCGGCCGGTCGCCTGATCAGGCTCATCGGCGACAGCCACGTTCCGGTGCCCGCGGACGTGGCAGGCTCCGGCGATCCGCTGCGGGTGTTCAGCTGGGCCTCGGCGGCTGACCCCGGGCTAGGCGCGCGGGTGGAGGCAGAGCTGACCGAGCTTGAGTGCGCCGCCGTCGCTATCGCGACGCCGACCCCGCACGCACCCGAGGTGCTCAGCGCGGCTCGCGCCTCCGGCCGCCTCGTGGCCGTGGTCAGCAACAACTCCGAGCGGGCCGTCCGCGCCTACCTCGCCGCGCACGGGCTCGACGACGGCGTCGACGCAGTCGCCGCGCGCACCAGCCCCGACGCCGCTTTGCTCAAGCCCAGCCCGCACCTGGTCGGCAAGGCGCTCGCCGCGCTCGGCGCGGTTCCCGCCGAGGCGGTGCTGGTCGGCGACCTCGGCACGGACGTCCGGGCCGCCCTGCTGGCGGGCGTCCGCCCGATCGGGTACGCGAGCAAGCCAGGCGTGCGCGCGACGTTGCGGCAAGCGGGAGCGCAAGCCGTGGTCGGTGACCTGGCCGACCTCGTCGCCGCGCTGCGCACCGGCTTACGACCATGATCGTGGTCGTCTGTCAGCTGCCACTGACAAACGACCCCGATCATGGAAGTGCGGCGCCTGGGTGGGTCTGGTCCCGGCGGCACCGCTGCGGATCGGCCAGTAGCCTGGCGATACTTGACCGGTGACCGTCGACAACCCCGCCCGCAATGGCAACCAGGCGCGCCCTGGCCCTGAGAGCCTCACCCGGCTGATCGCCCCGATTTTCGCCGGGTTCAGCCTGCCGACCATCTTCGTGTTCGTCCATAGCGGCTACCCGAGCCCGCGATGGCATGACGCCGTGCTGTCGCTGCTGCTCGCCGCCACCGGGTTGTTCATGGCGAGCATCCAGCTCAGCATCGGGCGGCTCAACGACAGGTACGGCAAGTCAGTCGCGTTCCGGCAGTTCCGGGCGTACCTGACGGTCATCGGGATAGTGGCCGTGGCGTTCGCGCTGACGTTCCTGGCCTGCGCTGAGGTCAGTGGCTGGTGGATCTGGCTGCCGCTCGGCGTGCTGCTGCTCGGCGGCGTCGGGCCGGGCGCAGTCATGCTCTTCGTCAAGGACCCGGACTTCGGCGCGGCGGCCAACGCCGATGGCGGCTAGGAGATGGGCGCCCGCCTGCCTAGCCGGCGGGTCTCATCAGTCGCCCTCGTGCACGTCCCTGGCCGCCATGATCGCGATCACCCACCTTAGCCGGCACTGCGCGGGGATCTTCTTGTCGCGTGGCAGGCATAGCCCCGATGAATGTGGTCTTCACCGGGAATAGCCTTGCGGACATGGCGGCGATGACGAGCGGGAGCCCGGCCGGGCGGCCAGCGGAGCTCGGCTCGCCTGCCGACGCCAGGGCGCGCTTTCGGGCTGGCCTGCGGGTGCCGACGGCCAGCCTGGCTCCAGGCTTCGCCCAGGCGAACCTGATCGCGCTGCCGCAGGAGGCAGCGATTGAGTTCGCGCTCTTCGCCCGTCGCAACCCGCGGCCTTGCCCGCTGCTCGACGTCACCGAGCCAGGTTGCCCGGCCACCCGCCTCGCGGCCGGCGCCGACCTGCGGACGGACCTGCCCGCGTACCGCGTCTGGGAGCACGGGCGGTGCGTGGCCGAGCCAGGGGACGTCTCGCGTTACTGGCGGGACGACCTGGTCGCGTTCCTCATCGGCTGCAGCTTTACCTTCGAACGCGCCCTGCTCGCGGCGGGCGTCCCCGTGCGGCACGTCGAGCAGGGCGCGAACGTCCCGATGTACGTCACCAGCCGCCAGTGCCGCCCGGCGGGCCGGTTCGCTGGCCCGTTGGTGGTCTCGATGCGGCCGGTGCCGGCCGGCCTGGTCGCCACGGCGGCAGCGGTGACCGCGCGGTACCCGGCTGCGCACGGCGCGCCCGTGCACGTAGGTGATCCCGCTGTCCTGGGCATCGCCGACTTGTCCAGGCCGGACTTCGGCGATCAGGTGACGCTACGGACGGGCGACGTGCCTGTCTTCTGGGCCTGCGGCGTCACGCCCCAGGCCGCGCTCGCCCGCGCAGCGCTGCCGTTCGCGATCACGCACGCCCCCGGCCACATGCTCATCACCGACATGGCGGACACCGACGCGCCGCCCGTGGCCGAGCCTGCCTAGCGACCGTCAGTCCTCGCCTTCGACGCATAGCCCGTCGCGATCGGCCCGCCGGGATTGGCTCGCCGGGCCGCAGCCCGTCGCGATCGGCCCGCCGCGTCGCGGCCCGTCGTGATCGGCCCGCCGGGCCGCAGCCCGCCGCGATCGGCTCGTCGCGTCGCGGCCCGTCGTGATCGGCTCGTCGCGTCGCGGCCCGTCGCGATCGGCCCGCCGGAATTGGCTCGCCGGGTCGCAGCCCGTCGCGATCGGCCGCCGGATCGGCTCGCCGCGATCGGCCCGCTACGGTGCGCCCGCACCTGACGGTAGCCGTTCGCGGCATTTGTGCCAATCGCGCAAATGCGGCACCCGCGATGAATGTGCCATTGACCCGGGCCGGCCGGACCAATACGCCATTCATCTCGCCAAAATGATCAAGGTTCGTGACGTGAGATGGCTGAGTTACTTATGTGACGTAAGTTTCGTGCACCGATGCGCGTCCGTGCCCAGGGATGCCCCGCCGGGCAGCCAGGCATGCCAGTTGGGCGGTGCCAGCTTCCGGCTGGGCGGGTGCCGGCTTCCCGGCTGGGCGGTGGCCGGCTTCCCGGCTGGCGGTGTCAGTTCCCCGGCTGGGCGGTGGCTGGCTTCCCGGCTGGGCGGTGCCGTGCCGCCTTTCCGGCTGGGCGGGTGTCGGCTTTCTGGCTGGGTGGTGCCAGCTTCCGGCTGGGCAGTGCAAGCTTCGCTCGCTGGGCGGTGCGAGTGCCGCAGGCACGAGGATGCCGGTGGCCCAGGTTCAGGGCAGAAGTGGATCACAGGGCTTCGCTCGGTGCGCGAGAATGGTGAGCGTAATCTGTTAGGCAGGCAATGTGATCAAGGGGGGAGCAGGGCAATGCTGATCGCCATTTACAACCAGTCAACCTTGGTTACCAATGCGGACGCCGCCACAATGACCGAGGCCGTCGCCACCCAGGTGCAGACGGACGTCGTGCAGTTCTGGGATCGCGACCCGGCTGACGTCGAGTTCTACGCCGACGCGACCGCCATCCCGGCGGACGCGTACGTGATCACGATCACCGACTCCATTCAGGACCAGCCGGCCGGGGTTCTTGGGTTCCATACCGAGGACGCGGGTGGCAAGCTGTGGGGCACGGTGGCCGCGCAGCCTGAGCTGAGCAATGGCGGGCAGGTGACCACGGGTAACTGGAGCGTCTCGAGTGTCTTGTCGCACGAGGTGCTCGAGATGTTCATCGACCCGAACTGCAACTTGTGGTCCAACGACGGCAAGGGGTCGATCTACACCTTCGAGGTATGCGACCCGGTGGAGGCCCCGAGCTACGTCGTGAACGGCGTGTCGGTCTCGAACTTCGTGACGCCGGCGTGGTTCGACCCGCTGGCGAAGGGCGTGCCGTTCGACCATCTCGGCTTGGTCACCGCCCAGTTCGGCATACTCAATGGCGGCTACGTGGTGTACGCAAGCGCCGGCCAGGAGCAGCAGAAGTTCGGCGCGGAATTCCCTGAGTGGCGCAAGGAAATGAAGAAGGGGCCGTACGCCCGGACCCGCCGCCGCATCGCCCAGATCAACGCGGTCTTGGGTGACTAAAGGGTAAGCCGGGCGGGCCGGCCGCGCATCGCCGGCCAGTCCGCCCGCCGGCGGTCAGCGCGCTGGGGCCAGCAACTCGGCGATCTCCTCGTAGGCCGCTATGACGATCCCGGCGAACAGGCCCGTTCCCGCCGCGACGACTACTGCTGCCGTGTGCATCTGCCCGGTTGCCAGTGACGTGGCCGTTCCGGCTGCCGACACGATAAGCAAGATGGCGTTGCGGGCGATGTGGCGCGGCCCGAGTGGCGCCGCCGACCTGCCGAAGCATCGGCACGGGGCGCGGTTCCCGCGCCGCAGGCTCACCGCGATCGCGCCGGAGAACGTGATCGACAACAACCCGGCCAGCGCGCATCCCGCGACCGCGGTCACCTGGGCCGGGCTCACCGCGAGAAGCACCACGAGCGCCTCGGCGGTCACCGATGCGATCGCCACCGGCCTCGCGGCGCGCGCGGGAACAACGCGCATGGCGGCGACCGAGTCTGTGAACTCGCGGAATGAGTTCCTGCCTGCCAACTTGCCCGTGACGGCCAGGAGGAAAACGATCGCGAGTGCCGCGCGGCAGCCAACGGCTAGGTAAAGCATCGATACCTTTTCATAATGGATCAAGCTTACGTCGGCCGGCGCTCGCCGTCCTGGCAGGCGGCGGTGAGCGCGAGGAACCGCCGCAGCATGGCTCGTCCCTCGGCGCGGAACTCCAGATGCGCCTGCATGCCATAGCTACCAGATCGCGGATTCCAGATTCCCTCAAGCTTGCAGCTGGCCGAGGTGGCGATTGCCTCCCAGCCTGGCGGCAGTGACGCCAGCCGGTAGATGTGCCGCTGGAACAGCTCGACCCGGCCAGGCATCCCGGCAAACAGCGGGACGCCCGCCGCGAGGCTAACGCTAGTCCGGCCGATAACCGGCGATCCCTCTTCCAGGTCGGCGCCGAAGGCCCGGCCGATGAGCTGCATCCCGCCGCAAATGCCAAGCAGCGGCACCCGGCTGGACCGGATGAGGTCTAGCTCGTCGCGGTAAGCCGGCGCCCAGGCCGGCAGGTCGGTGCCGCTGAGGATCACCGCGTCGAACGCGGCGGGCCCGGCCGGTCGCGCCCGGGGCACGGTGGTGAGGGGGAGCGGCAAGGCGGTGCGGGGGAGCGGCAAGGCGGTGCGGGGGAGCACGGTGCACGCCCAGCCCGCGGTGGTAACCTCGCGGGCGATCAGCGGCACTGACCGGCTGCCGTTGTCAACGATAAGGGCGTGCGGCGGCATCGAGCCTGCTCCTGATCCGGGATGTCCAGCGTCTGATCCGGGATGTCCAGCGTCCCTGCGGCGATGATCCGCACGGTGCCGCGGATGTCGAGCATCATGTCCCTGTCGCGCCACGCCACCTCTACCGACCCGCCGGGCTGAAGAACTACGCTGCGGGCCGGCCAGTTCGGCGCCATGCGCGCAGCCGCGATGGCGGCGGCGGCGGCGCCGGTCGCGCAGCCCGCCGTGGCGCCGACGCCACGTTCCCACGGCACCACGTCAAGTTCCCCTGGGCGGCGGACGCGAGCGAACATCACGTTGGTGCCACCGGCTCGGGTGCGCTCCCAGCGGGGACCGTCGCGTTCTGGCATCAGGTCGGCGAGGTCGCGGAAGACGACGCAGTGCGGTGTTCCCAGATCCAGGTGAAATACGTCCTGCTCGCGCCTGATCAGCGGGTCCGCGGCGATCCGCATGGTCCCGGTGAGCGTATACGGATCCCGGGCTTCCAGCCGGTGCGTGATCGTTCCGCCGGCGCAGGACACCGTCACGGTGTCCTGCGCCCGGCCGGTGGCGATGGCCAGCGCGGCGACGCAGCGCGCCCCGTTCCCGCACATCGGCGCCTCGGTCCCGTCGGCGTTGAAGATGCGCATCGAGGCGCCCCCCGCGCGCCACCGCACCGCGAGCAAGCCGTCGCCGCCGATACCTTGCCGCTGGTCGACGCACCACGGCAGGAGGCGGGTCACCGGGGCCCGATAGCCCAGCATCAGGTAGGAGTTCCCCTCCGCGTAGGCTTTCCAGAATCGCGCCTTCATGGGCGCTGCTCTTTCATGGGCACTGCTCTTTCATCGGCGCAGGAATTCGTCGATCTGGTGCAAGCCCTCGGCGAGCTCACTGGTAGCGAAGCCCATCCGCAGGTGGCCCTCGGTCTGGTAACAGTCGCTGCCCGGTGCCAGCAGCACGCCCGTCTCCCGCACCAGCCGGACGCAGAAGTCCCTGGTCGGCTCGTCCAGCCGCAGTCCTGGGAACATCAGCCCGCCGCCGGCCGGAGGATTGATCGTGAAGACGTCCTCATGCTGGCCGAGCCAGTCAAGGGCCGTTTTCAGCCCGTCGTGCACCAGGGCGTTCGTCCGGGCAAGTATCTGGTCTCGCTTCCTGAGCACGGCGGTCGCCCAGGCCTGGTCGAGGGCGCCGGGATTCAGCGAGGTGTACTTGCGGTACTGCCGGGCGCGGACCACCAGGGCGGGATCGGCGACCATCCAGCCGATGCGCAAGCCCGGCAGGCCATAGGACTTGCTTAGCCCTCCGACCACCACCACGTTCGGCGCCCCGTCCCAGGCGCTCGGCTCCGGATCGGGCCACATCTCACGGAACACCTCGTCCACCATGAGGTAGCTGCCCTGGCGATCCAGGTCGGCGGCCAGCGCACGCAGATCGACAGCAGGGACGACCTGGCCGGTGGGGTTGTGCGGTGAGTTGATGATGACCAGCTTGGTTTTCTGCGTGACCGCCTCGCGGACCTGGTCTAGGTCGATGCGGAAACCATCGTCCGGCTCCAGCCGGACGAACCGCACCCGGCCGCCCGCGCCGGTGACCAGCTCGTAGAGCGGCTGGTAACTGGGCCACAGGCAGACCGCCTCGTCGCCGGGATCAATGAGCAGGTTCGTGGTGATCAGCAGCGCCTCGATAGCCCCGACGGTGATCAGGACGTTGCTCCGGTCAGTGCCGCTCCGGTCAGCGCCGCTCCGGTTAGCACCGCTCCGGTTAGCACCGGGGGGAACGCCGACCTGGGAGTAGACCTCGGCCACGGCCGTGCGCAGCTCGTCGAATCCGGCCGACGGCGTATATCCCACCTCCAGTCCGGGCGCGGGGCCGTCCGGCACAAGGGCCGCGAGCTCGGCATGCGTGAGCGGCTGCACACCGCTGAGCGCCAGCATGCACCGGCAGCTGAATTCGTGCTCCTCGAAGAATTCTTCCTGGCGGAATATGTTCAGTTTCACGGCTCACTCCGTATTAGCCATTAGCCATAGTTGACTCGAGCGTGACCAAGCCGTCCCTGACCGCGGCGTCGATGGCCGCGTCGGCCAGGCAGATGGCGATATCCGGGGTCCGGCCGACGGTCACCACGCCGCAGACCTCGCTGTATCCGTCCGGTGGTATCCGGTAGCTCTCCCCTGGCTGCAGCCACTGGTTGACTGCCTGGACGCCGGGCAGCCGGGAGAGCCCGGCCACCTCGACGCGGACCAGGCGTCCCGGCCGGGGCGGGTACAAGCTCCGGCTTGCGGCGGCGGTGCCGTCCGCGCCTGTGCCGGCCCGAACGGCGGGACGCTCGCCGAGCGCCAGCCGCAGTGTCAGCTCCACCAGATCCACGCCGGTGGCGAGCCGCACCACCTGGCGGATCGAGCCGCCGCCCATCCGGGCCGCGATCTCTAGCATGTGCGGGTCGCCGGCCGAGGTGAACTTGAACTCGGCGTGCGTGACGGCCCAGTCGATGCCCAGGGCGCGGATGGCCCTGGCCGCCATCTCGGTCAGCTCGGACACCGTGCCCGTGGCCAGCCGAGGCGGCGTACAGTGGCCGGTCTCGCGGAAGAACGGGCCGGTGACAGGTCCCTTCTCGCACACCGCGATGTGCTCGACCGCGTCCGGGGTGACCAGTGACTCGACGCTGAATGCGGGGCCGTCCAGGTATTGCTCGACCAGCCAGCGACCGCGCATCTGCCGCAGCGGGGCAGGCGTGCGCACGGAGATCTGGGCGGTGAACTCGCGCATCCGGGCGCGCAGATCCG
>JASIBM010000439.1 GCA_030045175.1 Streptosporangiaceae bacterium
AGGTCGGGGTCACTCATGCCGATATCTCCCTCGCTACCCGAATTAGCGTACGGACATGGGCGTCATGCATCAGTATCCTCCGTTAGCCCTGGCAGGTACACCCCGAAAGGCGCGGCCGGCAAAGCACCTGACCAAGGGCGTTTGACGTGCCTTAACGGACCGGAAAGCTGCCGTGAATTGGCTGGTAACCGCCGAAGCTGGTCTCGAGCGCGCCTTCGCCGCCGGTTAGTCCAGGAAGCTGCTCTTGAAGGCTGCGAACCCGCGCCGAGGGTAGCCTCGCCACGAGCACGGACTCCTCGCCACGCGTCAGCGGTGGCTCCGTGGCGGCGCCGAGGCGGGTCAGCGCGGACAGCGCGGCGCCCATGCGCGCGGCCGGGAGTTCCACGCGGACCGAGGCTACCGGCTCGCAGACGACCGTGCCTGCCTGCCGCAGAGCCGTCATCAGCACCAAAGGCGTCAGCTTGCGGAAGTCGGCGGCGGTCGTCCGCGTGGTGGGCAGCACGCGTTTGCCCAGTCCGTCGCCAATGTAGTAGCCGCACTCGTTCATCGTCACGACGCAATCGGTGACCCGCCATCCGTAGAGGCCCTTTTCGAAGGTGCTCATGATGTACCGCGTCATGGCGTCGGTAAAGTTACCGGCTGTCTTGTAGATATAGATGGGGATGCGGCGAGGATCAAAGTCGAGCCGGAATTCGACACCGGAGTCTGCCGGGCCAGGTTCGACGCGCAAGCCTACCGTTGCGGAATAAGGATGGGTATCGCTTTGGAGGATCTCCAGCGCACTCGCGCTGCTGGCGGGTCGTTCGATGTAGATCATCGTGGTCTCGCGGAAGGTGACGGCGAGATCGAAGTCCTCGGCGAGCGTGGACTGGATGACCTCCTTCTGGACCTCGCCGTAGAGCGACACGCGGATTTCCTGCCGCTCGTCGTCCTGCCGCAGGCCGATGAGCGGGTCCTGCTCGGCGAGCTGGCCGAGGGCGACCCGCAGTCGCTGCTTGTCGCCCGGCTCGCTCGCGACGACGGCCGACTCCAGCGTCGGCGGGGGGAACTGGCGGCCCGCGCCGCGCTGCGGGCGTTCCCCGACCTGGTCGCCGATCCTGGCCTGCGCAAGGCCCCAGAGCTTGCCGATCTGGCCAGCGCAGACGGCTGGCCGCTGGACGGCGGCGCCCCCCTGGAAGACGGCGACCGCGGTCACCTTGTCCGCCAGGCCCGCGCCCAGCCGCAGCCGATCGCGGATTCGCACCGTTCCTGAGAACATCCGGACGTAGGCGATCTTCTCGGCGCCGCTGCCGCGCTCGATCTTGAAGATGCTGCCGCACACCGGTCCGTCGGCGTCGCCGGCCGTGGCCGGCAGCAGCTCGCGGATGCCAGCCAGCAACGGCTCGACGCCCGCCCCGGTAATCGCCGAGCCGAAGAAGGCGGGATACACCTGCCCGCGCCTGGTCTGGGCCACGAGCCCGGCGCGGAGCTGGTCATACCCAGCGCCTGGCCCGTCTTGCACGTAGGCGGCAAGCAGCCTCTCGTCGTGCTCGGCCAGCCGCTCGGCCAGGCCGGCGATGAACCGGGCATCGCCGGCGCCCGACGCGGTGAAGGCGGCGTCGCGCGTCCCTTCGGCCGTGACCGAGCCCATGGCCACGACGGGGATCTTGAGCTGCCGGGAGACATCGGCCAGCATGCCCTCGCCGCGCGCACCCGGGCGGTCGATCTTGTTCACGAACAGCAAGGCCGGTAGCTGGAGGCGCCGCAGCGAGCGCATCAGTATCCGGGTCTGCGGCTGCACGCCCTCGACCGCCGAGATGACAAGCACGACCCCGTCGAGAACGTCCAGCGCCCGGTCCACCTCGGCGATGAAATCGGGGTGCCCGGGCGTGTCGATCAGGTTGACCGTGATGTCCCCGACCGGGAACGACGCCACGGCGGACTTGATCGTGATGCCACGCCGCCGCTCCAGCGGCAGCGAATCTGTCTGGGTGGTGCCTGCATCGACGCTGCCGAGCCGCTCGATCACGCCGCAGGCGTAAAGCAGCCGCTCGGTGAGGGTCGTCTTACCCGCGTCTACATGAGCCAGGATCCCCAGGTTGAGCATCTTGCGCGACACGCGCCACATCCTCCGGATAGGTCATAAAAGGCCATCTCGATGGATATGGATGCCGCACGCTGCTGCCCTCCCTGACGATCGGTGCCATGCTCCCGGCAGCACATCACAGGAAGGGGCGGGGCCGCAATCTGATAACGGTGGGAGCCGGTCAGGCTTGGCCGAGGATGCTGGTGCCAGGGTGGGCCGGGTCGCTGCTGAGGAAGGTGTGGGAGGCGCCGGCCGTGAATTCATCGCGGCTGATCCGGCCGTCGCCGTCGGCGTCTAGGTGGGCGAAGCCGGCCAGCACCACTTCGCGGTCCACGTTGGGCATCGCCCGAAATAGCGTCAGGTACTCGTCCTGCTCGATGTACCCGTCGCCGTCCGCATCCAAGGTGTCGGCCAGCAGGTCTATCAGCTTGCCTACCTGCTGGCTGTAGTACTCCTGCGGGTCACGGTCGCCGGAGAGCCAGGCTTGCGCGAACTCCGCCCGGCTGATCCGGCCGTCGCCGTCGGCGTCGCAGTCCGCGCGCAACTGCTCCCACCACGACGCGTAGACGTCCATGATGGCCGCGGCCGCCGGGCTCCCGGCGAGGTGCAGTTGCTCGCAGACCCGGGTCCCCATCGCTGTCATGTCATCGGATGAGATGACGCCGTTCGCGTCGGTGTCCAGGATCGCGAAAATCGCATCGATGTTGCGCTCACGCAAATGGGGGTCATTCATCCCGATATCCCTTCGCCACCAGCCGCCGGCACCGAGGAAAGCGCTTTGGCGCCATTATGGCCGGCCAGTCCTGCTACGTCACTGAGCCAGGTGGCGGAATGGTGCCCGGCCCGCTGGTGTTGCACGCGAGCGCGCTCTTGGGATGGGTGACCAGTAGTGGTCGCGCGAGCGCGGGCGGGTTAAGGAAGGCGGGCTGGCTCAGGTCGAGCATGTCCAGCATGTTGCTGGCGTTGGCGTCGCGGTGCGTCATGGCTGGCAGATTCCACTTGGCCTCGACCAGCGCGCAGATGCTGGCGTGGTCGAACACCTGGTGCGAGATGTAGTCGGGCCGGGCCCACGGCGAGACGATCGCGCACGGCACCCGGAAGCCGTACTGGGCGAAGCCGTTGTACTGGTTCGCGGCGCTGGTGTCCGGCGGTATGTCGTCCGGCGCGACCGCCGGCGGCGGCACGACGTGGTCGTAGTAGCCGCCGTGCTCGTCGAACGTCCAGATCAGCAGCGTGTTCTGCCAGGCGGGTCCGTGGATGACCGCCTCGATCACGGTGCAGGCGAAGTTCTCGCCCTCAGCGATGTTCTGCGGGTCTTCCTCGGAGGTCGAGCTGTAGTTCGGCTCGACGATGCAGAATCCGGGCAGCGTGCCTGCCTTGGCGTCGTCAAAGAAGTGCTCGATCGACTTGATGCTGCCGGTGTGCTCGAGCAACTTGGGGAACAGGCCAACGGTCGGGACGGGCAGGAAGCCATCTAGCCGGGAGTAATA
>JASIBM010000440.1 GCA_030045175.1 Streptosporangiaceae bacterium
CGGGCCAGACTGGACCCCCGCCCGCAGCGCATCCAGCCCCACCCGCGGGCCCGCAGACCTTGCACCGGCCGAGGCTGACCTCACCACTGTCCTGGCGACCGTCGAGCGCGCCGCCCACGTAACCGCCCAGATCGCCCAGCGGAATCAGCACGCCGTCGGCTGGGTCGCCGCCGAGCACGGCCTGTTCATGCCGACCCGGCTGGTGCCCGCATGGAGCAACGTCAACCGCGAGCACCGCTATAGCCCAGCCCTGAGAGGGCGCACATTCGACCTGCTCACCGCCTATCGGCAAGCCGCCAGTGCGAGCGCGCGCGGCGCTGCGGCCCTGCGTGACCTTGTCATCGTCGGCGATACTCCCGGCGTAGCCGTCGCGGCTGCGCGAGCACTCAGCGTCGGTCCGCTAGACACCGCTAGCCAGCTCAGCTCATCTGCCGGGCCATCGGCCAGACCCAACCAGGCCGCTCGCCTCGCCAGTCAGGACACCGCCGGCACCTCACGCGCCGATTCCGCGACGCCTAACGGCCAGCACCAGCCTGCCCACGGGGAACCTGCCCGGACCACCCCGGCCACCGCCGGACGCAACGCGCGGCGGGCCGCCGCAGCTCGACCGCCAGCCCGGCGCTTAGCGCGCCTACCGCCTTCCATCGCTCTCCGAGACGAGGAAGTCGTGTTCTCCATCTTGACCGTTGCCGCTGCCTGATCCATCCTGTGGTTCATAGTCCGGAGCAATTTCGGGCAAGATCCTGGACGGAAGGACGACCGATGCCACTAAGGTTCCTCGGCAAGGAGACGCAGGGCGGCAACTCCCCGACGGTGTGGGAGACCGACGATGGTCAGTATCTGATCCAAGGCTTCACGCTAGATGCCGAAGCTATGCGCCAAGTCGGAGCCGTGCCAGAAGGTGAGGCTGTCATCCGCGTCCCGAGGGAGCTGATGCGCCACCTGAAGGAAGCCGATGGAGCCACTGGGCTATGAGGACTTCAAAGCGCTTGCCGCTGCTTGCAAGCGCGCCTTCCACCTAGAACAAAAGGACACTTACAACATCGCGGCCGAGGACGAGGCCTTCGGCCGGTGGCTTCGCGGCGAACAGGATGACTATGCCTGGCACCGGGACTGGCTGAGCTTCCTGCGCCGGGTTACTGCGGCGGGCGTCCAGGTCCAGCGTGTCAGGCTGGTGACCATCCCGCATACCGCTTACACCCGCTGGGGCCTGGATGTCGCCAGGCTCAACGTCGAGGCGGGCGAGGATATCCGTTACCTGCCGCGCGGCCTGGTCAGGGACATCGGGCTTCCAGGCGAGGACTTCTGGCTACTCGATGACCACCAGCTCATCTTGAGCGTGTTCTCTCCGGATGGCCGAACCGGTGGCTTCGCGAGGGAGGTCGACGCGGAGCTGCTAGGTCGGTGCCGTGCCGTGCGTGACAAGGTGTGGGACCGGGCGATTCCCTACGCCCGGTACGTCGCCTGAGGCTCGCGCGGCCGTGACTACCTCCGCCGACCAGGCCCGCGCGTCGCTGGGGATACGCCTGCGCGATATCCGCAGGGATGCGGGCCTGTCCGGAGTCAGGCTGGCGCAATTCAGCGGGTGGCTGTCATCGAAGGTCAGCAAGATTGAACACGGCAGGCAGACGCCGTCCGAGGAGGACCTGCGGGTCTGGTGCGACCATTGCCATGCGCTTGACCAGCTCCCGGATCTCATCGCCGCCGTGCGCAGCATCGAAACGCAGTTCGCCGAGTGGCGGCGCATCATGCGGGGTGGTACTCGGCGCCGCCAGCAGGCCTCCGCCGCCGTCTACGAGCGCGCACGGCTGTTCCGGATCTATGAACCCGCTGTCATCCCCGGCTTGCTGCAAACGCGGGAGTACGCCGTCGAGGTGCTGTCGACCTTCATCGACTTCATCCGCGTCCCCGACGATGCCGAGGAAGGGGCAGCTGCCCGACTGGAGCGTCAGCGCGTGCTGACGCACGGTGACCGCCGGTTCCACATGGTGCTGGGAGCGCAGGCCCTTTATACGAACGTCGGCGGCGCTGAGGTGATGGCCGGACAGATGGAGCATCTGATCGCGGCCCTGAAGCTGCCGCGGCTCAGGCTCGGCATCATCCCGTTGGACGCTCCGTACCGAGTGCCCCTTAACAACGGCTTCTGGATCATGGATGAGGCGCTCGTCCAGTTCGACACCTATAGCGCGGAGCTGTCGCTGGTCAGGCCCGATGAGATCGCGCTTTACGGGCGGGCGTTCGAGCGCCTGGCGGCCATGGCGATCTACGGCGCAGAGGTTCGCGAGTTCCTCTCACGTGCCTTGGACAGCCTGACAGCAAGAAGTTCCTGAGAAAAATCGAGCAAATCACTTGGTCTCGGCGACAGCCGTCCCTACCGTCTGGATCATGCAACGCGAGGATATGGTCGGGGAGATTGCCCGCGACACCCTCAGCGCGGTCTCGCCGTCCGGACGGCTGCGCCTTCTCAGCACATCTGCACTTGCGCGCTGTCAGCACATTGTCGGAGATTCGCGCGACAGTCATCCGGCCTTAATTACGCCGGGATTGCATTGGATCATGACAGGCGCATCCGCGAGTTA
>JASIBM010000062.1 GCA_030045175.1 Streptosporangiaceae bacterium
GGATTGGTCCGGTTATTCCGGGTCAAGGGCACATTGATCGCGGCGACAGCGAGGACGTATGCCGCACCTGGTGGTGCGGGCTGACGGCTTGAGCTGTGGACGACGGTGTGGGGATCGTGGGGGAGAGCCCGGACTGTCTGTGGAAAACCTGGGAAAGCTTGTGGATCCAGAACCCAGGTCATCCCGTCATGGGGTAAATCGGCGGTATGTCAGATTACTGATGCGCTTAGGGCTGTGGATAAGTGGACGCGGTGGACTAGCGTTCGGCGTCATCGCCTGGCTCGTCATCGGCCGGCGGCTCGAGAGCCTCATCGATCAGGCCGGAGAAATCGGAGAGATCCGCAAGGTCGGTGTCCGATCCGCCACCAACGAAGCTGTCTGGGTCATCGAGGTCATCGGCGGTGGGAAGCAGATCCGGGTGGGCCCAGATCTTGTCCCGCCCGTCGACTCCGCGTGCCTGCGTGAGGCCGCGCCAGATCGCAGCCGCCTCGCGCAGGCGGCGGGGCCGTAGCTCCAGGCCGACCAAGGTGGCGAAGGTTCGCTCCGCCGGGCCGCCGGTCGCCCGGCGCCGCCTGATCGCCTCGGCGAGCGCGTCGGCTTGCGGCAGCCGGTTTCGCGCGGCATCGGCGACCACGGTGGCGACCCAGCCCTCCACCAGCGCGAGCAGGGTCTCCAGCCTGGCAAGCGCGGCCTTCTGCTCGGGGGTGTCTTCGGGCCGGAACAGCGCGGCTCCGGACAGGGCCTCGTTCAGCGCCTCGGGGTTGGCGGGGTCGATCTGCGGCATCGCCTCGCGCAGCGCCTCCGCGTCGACCTTGATCCCTCGCGCGTACTCGTCCACGGCGCCAAGCAGCCGGGTCCGGAGCCAGGGAACGTGACTGAACAGCCGGTGGTGGGCCGCCTCGCGCAGCGCGACGAAGTGCCTGACCTCGCCCGCATCGACGGATAGGCCCTCACCGAAGGCGGCGACCCCGGCCGGGAGCAGCGCCGCGGTGCCCTCGGGACCGATCGGCAGGCCGATGTCGCTCGAACTGATGATCTCCTCGGCCAGCGCGCCCACGGCCGCCCCGGCCTGGCCGCCCACCATCATGCCGCCGACGCGGCGCATCATCTCGCGCAGGCCGCCGAGTCCGGCGATGGCGCCGAGGCCACCTGGCCCCGCCGTCGTGCCACCCAGCGCCTCGAGCGCTGTGCGCAACTCTGGCGGCAGGTCGCCCGCGTCGTCCTGGCTGACGGAGAGCACGCTGCCCATGGCGTCTACGGCCCGATCGGCGATCGGCTGGCAGAGCCTCGTCCAGACGGGCATGGTCGCCTCGACCCACTCTGAGCGGCTCCAGGCCGCGGCCGTGCGGATGCCGCTTGGCAGGGTGGTCGCGTCCTCAAGCCAGAGGTCGGCAAGCCTCAGCGCCTCGACCGTCGCCGTGCGCTCGTTGGCCAGGACGCTCTGGTCGCCGGTCGCCGCGACGGTCTGCCTGGCGACGTTCTTCGCCAGGTCCCAGTTGACTGGGCCACCCTGGTAGGCCATGAGGTCAGCGAACTGCCGCAGGGCCTGCGCGAACTGCGCAGGGTCACCGAACGGGCCGCCGGGGCCGAGCGGCCCGCCTGGCCCGCTCGCGCCATGGCCGCTGTCGTCTCCGCCGCGACCAGATTCATCGCCAGGCTGACCTGGCACGCTGAAGCCGAAGGGAGGATCACTCATTGCCCCGGCCTCTCGGGCAGGATGGAGGTGTCACACTGGCCAAGCTATCCCAGGAGCCCTTCGCGGTGAGTGACCGAGGTGCCATGGTTCGCCAAGGGCAGAGCGCCCGGCCGATTGTGGCTGTCACAGGTGCCGCGCATGATCTTGGCCTGACGATCACCAGCGCGCTGGCCCAGTCGGACCGGTTTAGCCGGGTGATCGCGATCGATGATCATCGTGGCGACCTGACCGGCGTGGTCTGGCGCGTCGTCAACATTCGCGACCCGATACTGGCGGGGCGGCTGGCCGGCATCGACGTCATCGTGCACGCCGACCTGGACTTGGCGCCCGACTCCGATCCGAAGGCCAGGCGGGCATTCAACGTCCGCGGCGCGCAGACGGTGCTGACGGCGGCGGCGGCCGGGGGCGTTGGCAGGGTCGTGCTGATCACCAGTGCCATGGTGTACGGCGCGCTCCCGGATAACCCGGTCCCGATAGCCGAGACGGCTCCGCTGGCCGCGGAGGTGGACGGGAGCGTGGTCGGCGATTTCATGGAGATCGAGCAGCTCGCCGGGCGCTCACCGCGCACCAACCCAGGCATGGAAGTGAGCGTCGTCCGCCCGGCCGCGCTCGTCGGCGAAGGCATCGACACCCTCATCACCAGGCATTTCGAGGCGCCGAGGCTGCTCGCGGTGAAAGGCTGCGCGCCGCGCTGGCAGTTCTGCCACGTGGCCGACCTGATCTCGGCGATCGAGCTCGCCGCCGCGGGCGAGGTGACCGGTGCATTCGCGGTGGGCTGCGACGGGTGGCTGGAACAAGATCAGGTGGAGGAACTCTCCGGGCTGCGCAGGATCGAGCTGCCTGCTGGCGTGACATTCGCCACCGCGCAGCGGCTGTACCGGGCGGGCATCACGCCGGCGCCCGTGTCGGGCCTGCACTACGTCGTCTACCCATGGGTCGTCGATTGCCAGACGCTGCGCGAGCGGGGCTGGCGGCCGTCGGTCACGAACACCCAGGCGCTCCGCGTGCTGCTTGATGAGCGGGCCGGCCACCACGCCGTAGCCGGCCGCAGGATCGCAAAGAAGGAGGCCACGATAACGGCAGCCGGAGCGACGGTCGCCGTGATAGGCACCGCAGCGATCGTGCGCCAAGTCCGCAAGCGCCGCCGCGACGGCTGACCAGCGAGCGAGAAGCGAGCAGGCAGCCCTGCAGAGCGCGCGAGCGAGCCGAAGGCGAGCCGAGCGCGAGCGAGCCGCAGGGCGCCGGCGCCGCCTGGACTGAGGAGCGTGGTTTTCGCGACGAAGGAAGGCGGCGCCTAAAAGGCGCCCGGAGGGGAGCGGGGAAACGTGCGAGCGGTGAGCCGGGTCGAGGGCCGGGCGGTCGTGGTCGACCGCAGGGACATCGACACCGACCAGATCATCCCCGCCGCCTGGCTCAGGCGGGTCGAGCGAACCGGGTTCGGTGCCGGGCTGTTCGAGGCGTGGCGGGCCGATCCTGGCTTCGCGCTTAACCAGCCGGCCGCGGCCGGAGCGTCTATCTTGATCGCCGGAGCCAACTTCGGCTGCGGCTCGTCTCGCGAGCACGCCGTCTGGGCGCTACAGGACTACGGGTTCCAGGCGGTGATCGCGCCCAGCTTCGCTGACATCTTCCGTGGCAACAGCGTCGGGGCCGGGCTGGTGACCGCGCAGGCCAGCGATGACACGGTGGCCAGGCTGATCACGGCGCTCGCTGCCGATCCTGCCGCCACGGTCACCGTCGACGTCGAGCGGCGCACGGTCGCGGTCCCCGCCGCCAGGCTGACCGAGCCGTTCGCGCTACCCGACTACGCGCGCTGGCGGCTGCTCGAGGGCCTCGACGACGTCGCAGTCACGTTCAAGCACGCCGACGCGATCACCGCCTTCGAGCGGCGCCGCCCGGCGTGGCTGCCATCATTGGCAGCGAAGGCACACGCGGCCGGGCCGGGCGAGCACGGCTGATCGCGCGACCGGTCAGTCCATCACGACGGCGCCGACCACGCCGATGCGAGCCTGCGCATGCCTCAGCAGCGTGTCGTCCTCGATGTGGGTGGCCAGGGATCCTGGCCGCCCGGCCGCAAGCTCGGCTGTGACGTAGCTGATCCGCTCGGCCGTGTCGGCTGGCCTGCCGTCGGCTGGCCTGCCGTCGGCTGGCTCCTGGCTTGGCCACGCCGCCACCAGGGCATGCGTGTGATGTATGATCCCCGACTCCCTGGCGATGCCGGGCGTGCAGTAGAACCCGCGCTGGACGAATTCCTGTCCCCATGTCGCCGCCGCAGCCGCCGGGTCGATGACCACGCCGAGCATGATCACGACGCACCAGGTGTCCCGGCCGTACGCGCGGACGGCCGCGTTGCGAAGAAAGTACGTGTCCAGGTGCCTCTCATCGACGATGAGCCTGTGGTCACGCGGGCGATTCTCGGTTAGCGGCGCGCGCGCGAGGTGCTTGTCCGTGATCATCCGCGCCGGCATGCTCGCCATCGTCTGAACCGCGATGGCCCCGGTCTGGCCGACGCCAAGTTCCGCCAGCCGCCGCAGCAGGTACTCGTACCACTGGTCGAGCCGCAGCGCGTCGGCCGACCGCATCGTCGCCACCGCCGATGCCATCTCGTCCCACTGGAGCAGGAACGGCGTGTGCAAGGGAAGCCCGGCCGATTCGCTGCGGGACGACGTCCGCATGGCGGCGGGCGTCCACCACGGTTTCCCTTCGATCAGGACGCACTCGCCCATCTGCCGCACCGCGTGCTCAGGTGGCGCGCCGAACGCGGCCGCGCCCAGTCCGAACTTGTCCTTCTCCGCGAGATCGACGGCGCGGATCTGGCCCGCTGCACGGGAATGGCCCGGTTCCCACACGCACGTGCTCTTGAGAACGGGACCCACGTCGCCGAGCAGCCGAAGTCTGGTCAGCGCGCCAGGCGTGCCGACGTTACAGAGGGTTACGTCCGCGATTGCCGTCATGTCTATCTTTTTCCTTCATGCCGCCGGTTTCATGAAGTTACTGGGCCGCTCCACAGGTTAGCCGGGCGACCACTGGAGACCCACTGGGTGCGCAGCGTCGTCGCGAGGTTCGTGAAGTTCGCGTGCCACTCCCGATGCTCACCAGGAACGTCGGGCGCCAGCCCGCGATCCTGGTCAAGCAGGTAGTGGTCGAACCAGGACATCGGTGTCCCTGGCCGCAGGGATGGCACGGGCGCTGGCGCGGGTGCCCACCCGGTGAACGCGCCGATGAACTCGCCCGCGCATCGGGGCATGCCGTAAAGGTCATAGCCGCCTTCTAGCGATGCGACTACGCCGGGGATTGGATGTTGCTGCCGGTACCTGATCAGCATGGAAGCCAGCTCGCCATGGACTCGCTCGGTCATGTTGAGCTGGGAGAAGTTGTCCTGGCAGTAAGCGTCCATGCCCAGGCTCACCAAGATCAGCTCGGGCTGGAACCCGTCGAGAATCGGCTGGAGCACGAGCCGGAATACCTCGGCGTAGACGCGATCACCAGATAGCGCCGGAATCGGCACGTTAGCCGTGTTCAGGTCACCGGGCCCGCGGCCGCGCTCCTCGAACCGGCCGGTACCAGGATGCGCGCCTTCCTGGTGGATGGAAAAGTAAAAGACGCTGCCATCGGCGTAGAAGATGTCATGGGTGCTCTTGCCATGGTGGGCGTCGATGTCGACGATGAGCACGCGAGGCACCTGCCCGGTCTTGGCCTTCAGAACCTGCTGGCCGTGCCTGGCCGCGATGGCCACGTTGTTGAAGATGCAGATCTTGTTCCCCGCGAGGTGGCCTGGCGGCCGCACCAGCGCGACCGCGAGCGGCAGGCCGGGATCGGCGAGGACCAGGTCCATCGCGAGGACCGCCCCGCGCACGGCAAGCACAGC
>JASIBM010000441.1 GCA_030045175.1 Streptosporangiaceae bacterium
AAGGCGATCTCGACCTCCTTCGGCCCGGTGAAATGGGCCTCGCCTTCGATGAGGTCAAGCCCGTCCTGCGCCAGGCGGCTCGCGTAGTTCTGCCGCGCGCCTGCGACCATGGCCCGCTTGCGCTCGCGCACCGCGGCCAGGTCCACCGACACCGGGCCAATGCGCACGCCGTACTCCGCGCCCCGGCGCGCCTGGTAGGCGAGGCGAGCGCTGGCGACCATCGTCTTGGTCGGGGTGCACCCCGTGTTGACGCAGACGCCGCCGAGCTGGCCACGCTCGACGAGCGCCACCTGCAGGCCCGCCTTCGCCAGCCCGACGGGGAGGAACCGGCCGCCCTGGCTGGTCCCGATCACGATCGCGTCGTAGTGCTCACCGGCCATCATTTCTTCCCCCGCGTGCTTCGTTCGCCCAGTTCCGCGCGCGAGTCCGCCGTCACGTTCGCCCCGTTCCGCCGCCCCCGTTCCGCGCCTTAGCGGGAACTACCCGGCCTGAACCAGGTGCAACGCAACGCTGAGGAGCAAACTTGGGCGCGCGGGCGCGACGTCAGTCGGCCAGGCGGAACGACTCGTCCGCGCTGAGCTCGGCGACGTCCATCTGCGCCTTCTGCAGCCGCCCGGAGTAATCCCAGTTCATGGCTTGCCAGCGGGTGAACTGATCCAGGACCCAGACGCCAGACTGCCGTGACCCGTTGCCAGACTTGCCGTTCCCCCCGAACGGCAGGTGCGCTTCGGCGCCGGACGTTGAGTTGTTGACGCTGACCATGCCCGCGCAGACCCCGCGCCGGAAACGGAAGATCTCCGCCGGGTCAGCTGAGTAAATCGACGACGACAAGCCATAGCCGGGCGCGTTGGCGAGGCGGATGGCCTCATCAAGGTCACGGTAGGTCATCAGGCCGACCAGCGGACCGAAGGTCTCCTCGCGAAACAGCGCGTCGTCCTCGCCGACGCCCGCCACGATCGTCGGGTGGAAGAAGATCCCGGCATCGGGGTCCCCGATGAAGCCGTCGCGCGGGTTCTGCGCCGTGATGCGGCCGGTGCCAGCCGAGCCGAGCAGCTTGTGGTGCGGCCGGATCCAGCCGAGGTATTCCTCGAACCGGCTGGCGAACCTGGCACTCAGCATCGGGCCGTACACGACGTCGCTGAACGGGTCGCCAACCGGCGCCTGCCGGACCGCGTCGTCGAACTTGGCCCTGAACTCTTCCTGCACGCCCTCATGCACGATGACCGTGCCGAGCGAGGTGCAGCGCTGGCCGGCCGTTCCGAAGCCGGAGAACAGCGCGGCGGAGACGGCGAGGTCGACGTCCGCGCTTGGCGTCACCACCATCGGGTTCTTGCCGCCTAGTTCCAGGCAAGCTTGCTGCAGGTGCCGCCCGGCGAGCTCGCCGATCCGGGCTCCCACCGCGCTCGATCCAGTGAACCCGATCTTGTCCAGGCAGCCGTCACCGAGCGCGCGCTCCAGGCCGGCAAAGGTCTCATCGCCGTCCGCGAGCACCAGGTTGAGTACGCCATCGGGCAGGCCGCCACCGCGGACGAGCAAGTCGAACAGCGCGCGGGCGCTCGCAGCCGCATACTCGGCCGGCTTCCACACCACGCTGTTACCGCACAGCAGGGCCGGAATGAGGTACCAGGACGGCACTGCCACCGGGAAGTTCCCCGCCGTGATCACTGCGACGACGCCGACCGGGTTGCGGAACGTGAACAGCTGCTTGTCGGGCATCTCGCTGGGGACTGTCTGGCCATAGAGCCTGCGCCCTTCGCCCAGGAAGAAGTCGCAGGTGTCGACGACCTCCCTGACTTCGCCGAGCGACTCGGCGTAGGGCTTGCCGATTTCCTCAGTGATCAGGCGGGCCAGTGCCGTGGCATTCGCCTCGACGAGCCGGCCTATGTGCGCGATCGCCCGGCCTCGCACTGGCGCGGGCACGTCCGACCACGACCGCTGCGACGCCTTCGCCGCCCTCGCCGCGGTCAAGAAGGTCCCGGCGTCGCCGAGCTCGACGTCCGCCACCACCTCGCTGGTCCGCGCCGGGTTCACCGCGCGCAGTCGCCCGCCTGGCGCTCCAGGCACCTCGCTGCCACCAGCAACCGACGCGATCCTCCTGCTCGTCAAGCCCATCCCGATCCGCTCCCTCCCGGCGAGGTGGCCAGCCCCTGCACGAACGGACGAAACCCTACGCCCGCCTCGATCAGTGCGGTGGGTGCCAGGATCGGCGCGCCGCGAATCACCCTTGACATGATTCCGGCGGTCAGTCTACGTTGTGTAACGATGTTACGTAACATCGATATGGCATGGGCGCGGGCCCGGCATCGCGCTGGGCGCAGGAGACAGCGTAGGACCAGCATCAGATTCACTGTTAGGAGAACTAAATGCCTAATATCGATCTTAACAATGATCTTCCTGGCATTATCGGCCTACTGCGCTATCGGCCAGAGACGGGGCGCCCGCTCAGCGAGCTCGCCGAGGTGCTGCTCCGCGGCCCGAGCACGCTGTCACGCGGTGAGCGGGAGCTGATCGCGGCGTACGTGTCCGGCCTCAACGAATGCCAGTTCTGCACGTCGTCCCACGCGGCCTTCGCCGCGGCCCAGCTTCCCGAGGGCATGTCACTGGTCACCCAGGTGCGGGCGGACCTGGACCACGCGCAGGTCTCCGCCAAGCTCATGGCGCTGCTGCGGATCGCCGCCAAGGTGCAGCGCAGCGGCCGCGCGGTCACCGACGCCGATGTGGCAGCCGCCCGCGAGGCGGGCGCATCCGACCTCGAGATCCATGACGCGGTCCTGATCGCGGCGGCCTTCTGCATGTTCAACAGGTACGTCGACGGCCTCGGCACGATCACGCCGGCCGACCCGGAGGTCTACGCGCAGAGCGCCGACATGATCGTCAACCACGGCTACCTGGCCGCCTTGGCCTGACGGCACCGTCATGACCAGGCCGTCGCGAGAACCGCCAGGCAGCGCGCGGACCCGGGAAAACGAATTGATGGCCGGGGCCGTGCCGGGCTACGGTCTGCGGGTGGGCATCTACACGGTGATGGTCCGGCGTGCCCGCCTCCGGGCGATCGCGCCGGGCGCGGGGCTGGCACCGGCTAGCTGACGAATGGGCAGCGCGGGTGGTCGCCGCTGCCGGGGTGCGACCCGGTGAGCTCGTGCTCGACATCGGGGCCGGCGAAGGGGCGCTGACCGCGCATCTGGTGCGGGCGGGCGCGCGGGTGGTCGCGGTCGAGTTGGACCCGCGGCGGGCCGGCGTCCTCCGCGAGCGCTTCCCCGGCATCACCGTGGTGCACGCGGATGCCACCTCGGTCCGGCTGCCCGGCCGGCCGTTCCGGGTGGTGGCGAGCCCGCCGTACGGGATCTCGTCCAGCCTGCTGCGAAGGCTGCTGGCGCCCGGCAGCAGGCTGGTCGCGGCCGACCTCGTGCTGCAGCGTGCCGTGGTGCGCAAGTACGCCTCTGATGCCGCGCGAAGGTTCACCCTGACCGCCGGCCTCACGCTGCCACGGCGCGCGTTCCTGCCGCCACCGCGCGTGGACTCCGCCGTGCTCGTCATCCGCCGCCGGAATTGAGCGACTGCCCACGCCGACGTTCCTCATGATCGGATGGATGGTCAAGTGCCTTACGGCGAGGCGGGCCGCCAGAGTCTGCCTGGTGGCCCTCTCTGACCTCAAGTTGAACTCCAGGTTGGTCGCCTACCTGCGACGATGCGAGCAGGAAGGTACCAGAAGCTCAGACGAGGGTCCGGTTGATACGCCAGCCTCCCGGTCGTACCGACCTTGGTCGCTCGAGCGCAGGCTGAGCGAGACCGAGATACAGACGATCATCACTGACTTCCTGGCCGGTACACCCAAGCACGTGCTGGCGGCTCGCTACTCGGTCAGTCTCACTGATGTCAAGTCACTGCTCCATCGCCATGGTGTTCGTCGGCGTCCTCATCTCGGCTCCACCCTGACATCTGATCTGTCAGCCGGGCTGTCCTCCAGACTTCACGTCTGCCTGTTTGTCCCTCTGTTCTACGCAGACGGTCGGTCAAGCTGCGCTGAAGTCTTGGCGTACACATGTAACCACATTTGAATTGAAAGGACAAGATATGGAAGAGGATTTAAAGATAGCCATTAAGGCCAAGTCCGTCAGTCTCGCCACTCTCTGCACCGGCTACGGCGGCCTCGACATGGCAGTCATGGCAGTGTTCGGCGGGAAGCTTATGTGGTGTGCTGACAATGACAGGCACGTAACACGGATCATTGCCGCTCGGTATCCCGGTGTTCCCAACCTTGGTGACTTGACTGTCTTGGACTGGAGCAATGTTGCACCCGTAGACATCCTCTGTGCAGGCTTTCCCTGCCAGGACATCAGCTCTAGCGGTAAGCGATTAGGTATTGAGAAAGGAGAGAGAAGTGGTATATGGAAGAACATTGTTGAGGGTATTCGCTATCTACGACCAAGTATCATCATCGTGGAGAACGTATCAGCCATCAGGAGCAGAGGGCTCGGTAGAGTTCTTGGGGACTTGGCCTCGATCGGGTATGACACGGTCTGGACGAGCGTACGAGCGAGTGACGTTGGCGCACCGCACAGGAGGGAGCGCGTCTTCATCCTGGGATATAGCCAGGAAACCAAGGCAAGGGAGTTACTCACTACTGCCCACACCTGTAGCCAGCGATGGGCGGGCGGCCAGTCGGTGGCCAAGCGCAGGGCTGGCGGTCATCAGGTGGACCTGAGCGACTTGGTTATCTCGCTCTACAGAGAGAACAGCCAGAAACAGCGGTACGTCCTGCTCCCCACTCCCCTGGCCAGCAATGGGACCAAAGGCTCTCCCAAGCAGAAGAGCAGCACTGGGAGGCCAGTCCTGCCTTCAGCCATGATCGAGCTGGCCGCCGACCAATCAGCGTAAATGGGATC
>JASIBM010000442.1 GCA_030045175.1 Streptosporangiaceae bacterium
CGTGCCGCGCGACCTGGCGCCGGCGCCGGCGCCAACGGCTGGCGGCCGGTCGGCGAGCTTCCTTTCGAGCCGTCTCGCGGGTACCACGCCGTGCTCGGCCGCACTCCCGCCGGGCAGCGGCTAGCCGTCAAGGGCGCGCCCGAGGTCGTGTTGCCGATGTGCTCGGATGTCCTTCGCTCGAATGGCGGGGACGGCAGCACGGCCGGGCTCGACGAGCAGGCCCGGCGAGGTATCGAGCGCGAGGCAGACCGGCTGGCGAGCCGCGGGTACCGGGTGCTCGCGGTCGCGGAGCGGTGCGCGTCCGGCCGTCGTGACCTGAGCGAGGATCGGATCGGGGCGCTGTGCTTCGCCGGGCTGCTCGCGCTCGCCGACCCGGTCAGGCTGACGGCCGCCCGCGCCATCGCGGGGCTGCGCGAGGCCGGGGTCGAGGTCATGATGCTGACCGGGGATCACCCGAGCACCGCGCGGGCGATCGGCGCCGAGCTCGGCCTGCTTGACGGCAGGCGCGTGCTCACCGGTCCGCAGATCGACCGGCTGAGCGACGCCGAGCTCGACGCGGCCGCAGGTAACGCCGCCGTGTTCGCGAGGGTCAGCCCGGACCACAAGGTGCGGATCGTGGCGGCGCTGCGCCGGGCGGGGCGGGTGGTGGCGGTCACCGGTGACGGCGCGAACGACGCGCCCGCGATCAGGCTCGCCGACGTGGGCGTGGCGCTCGGCCAGCGCGGCACCAACGCGGCTAAGGAGGCCGCCGACATCGTCGTCACCGACGACAGGATCGAGACGATCATCGACGCCATCGCCGAGGGCCGGGCGATGTGGTCGTCGGTCCGCGACGCGATCGCGATGCTGCTCGGCGGGAACCTCGGCGAGGTCGCGTTCACCATCGGCACAGCGCTGGCGCGGCCGGGCGGGCCGGTGCTCGGCGCTCGTCAGCTGCTGCTCGTGAACCTGCTCACCGACATGCTGCCCTCGCTCGCGCTGGCGGTCAGGGAACCAGCGGCCGTCACGCCGGAGGCGCTGGTCGGCGAGGGCCCGGAGGTATCCCTCAGCGGCGCGCTGACCCGCGACATCGTGGTGCGCGGCGGGCTGACGGCCGCCTCGGGGCTCGGCGCCTGGCTCGGTGGCCGGCTGACCGGTGTGACGGCGCGCCGCGCGAGCACGATCGCGCTGGTCGGGATCGTCGGCGCGCAACTCGGCCAGACGCTGGTGGCAGGCTGGCGCAGCCCGCCTGTGGTCGCGGCCAGCCTGGGTTCCGCCGCGGCGCTTGCCGGCGTGGTCCAGACGCCGGGGCTCAGCCAGTTCTTCGGCTGCCGGCCGCTCGGGCCGCTCGGCTGGGGGATCGGCCTGGGCTGGGCGGCCGCCGCCAGCGTCGCCGCGCCGCTGCTCGCCGCTGGCAAGCCAGTGTCGACGAGCCCCAAGCCAGTGTCGACTAGCCCAGAGCCAGTGGCGACTAGCCCAGGATGACCCCGGCATGGGGCCCCTACTGGGCCTGGAGCACCTTGTCGCTTAGTGCCCGAGCCGAACGCGATCATGCCCCGGCTGCCAGGCAGTACCAGGCTCGGCGCCGGCGCCGCCGCAGCCAGCCGACGTCACGGCGCAGGCCGGCAGCCGCGGAGCCAGCGCCCAGAATGCCTGCTTTGCCCTATCCGGCGGGGCGCGCCGACCCGCAACGTGGAGTCCTTGCTGTCGCAGGCGCAGCAGCAAGGACTCCACGCTGGGGTTCCGGGCGCACCTGCAAAGCCCTCGGGGCTCCGGTTAGGGCATCAGGCCGTGCAGGGGGAACACGGCGTCGCGGGTCGCCTTGATCGCCTGGTCGACGGGCTCGGCCGGGTCGTAACCCGCGTCGAAGCGCGGGAACGTGGCTGGCGCCTGCTCCGTCATCAGCTCCGGCGCGGCGGCGGAGGTCCGGCGGCTGACGTAGTCGCGCCAGGATGGCGGGGTCGGGGCGGCTGGGTCGATCGGCTGGCCGGCGGCCTCGGCGAGCAGGTGGGTCCAGGTTCTCGGCACGACCTGGACAAGCTCGTAGCCGCCGCCGCCGGTGAGCAGCCACCGGCCGCCGGCGACCTCGTGCGCGAGCTTGTGTATCGCGGCGTGCGCCACGCGCTGGGCGTCGATGGTCAGCGACAGGTTGGCCAGCGGGTCCATCCAGTGCGTGTCGCAGCCGTGCTGGCTGACCAGGACCTGCGGGCGGAACTGGCGCAGCAGCGGCGGCACCACGGCGTCGAACGCGCGCAACCAGCCAGCGTCGCGGGTTCCGGCTGGTAGCGCCACGTTCACCGCGAAGCCTGCGGCGTCCGGCCCGCCGGTCTCGCTCGCCCGGCCGGTGCCGGGGAACAACGTGGCCGGGTGCTCGTGCAGGCTGATCGTCAGCACCCGGGGATCGTCGTAGAACGCCGCCTGCACCCCGTCGCCGTGGTGCACGTCGATGTCGACGTACGCGATCCGCTCGGCGCCGTTCGCCAGCAGCCAGCAGATCGCGATCGCCGGGTCGTTGTAGACGCAGAACCCGCTGGCCCGGCCGCGCATCGCGTGATGCAGCCCGCCCGCGATGTTCGCCCCGTGCTCGGCGCCTGATGACCACATCGCCCTGGCCGCCGCCAGCGTCGCGCCTGCGACCAGCGCGGACGCCTCGTGCATGCCGGCGAAGATCGGGTCGTCAGGGGTTCCGAGGCCGAACGCGAGCGTGCTTGCCAGCCAGTCGGACGTCGCCGCCAGGCTCCCCGCCTCGGCGCGCCGGCCTGCCTCGCGCACGGCGGCGACGTAGCGCGGGTCGTGCACGAGCTCAAGCTCCGCGTCGCTGGCAGGCTCGGGCGCGACGACGCGCACATCCGGCAGGTCGAGCACGCCGAACGCCCTGGCCAGCTCGATGGTCAGCTCGACCCGGACCGGCGCGAGCGGGTGCGCGGGGCCGAAATCGTATCGGGTCAGCTGGTCATCCCACGCGACGTGCACGGTGCAGGGCATGGCCCATCCTACGGTCGGGCACAAGGGTCATCGCGCCTAGCCGGGCTAGCATGGGGTTCTGGGGGTGGCGGATGACCAGCGACGCCAACGGGGCAGCGGGCGCTGAAGTGGCCGCTGAGGCAGTGCCATCTGGTGACCAGCCGGTCATGCCAGGCAGATGGCAACGCAAGCGCCGCCCCCTGCTGGACCGGGACAACGAGCGGGCTGCGATCGATGACCTGCTGGAGGCCGTCCGGCTAGGCCTTGGCCGGGTGCTTGTGCTCCGCGGCGGCCAGGGGGTGGGCAAGACGACCCTGGCCGACTACGCGATCGAGGCGGCGGCCGGGTTCAGGGTCGCTGCCATCGCCGGGGTCGAGTCGGAGATCAACCTGCCCTACGGCGCCGTGCATCAGCTGCTCATCCCGTTCCTGCCGCTCATCGGCGACCTGCCGGTCCCGCAGCGGCAGGCGCTCGGCGTGGCGTTCGGCCTGGAGGTCGGCCCGCCACCGGAACGCTTCCTCGCCGGGCTCGGGTGCCTGACCCTGCTCTCGCGTGCGGCTACCAGCCAGCCGGTGCTCTGCGCGATCGACGACGCCCAGTGGATCGACGCGGAGTCGGCGCTGGTGCTCGGGTTCGTGGCGCGCCGCCTGGATCGCGATCACGTGGGCATGATCCTGGCGGTCGGCAGAGCCGGCGTGCCGCCGGCGTTCCAGCGGCTTCCGACGATTGACGTCGGCGGCCTGCCCGATGACGCGGCCACGCGGTTGCTGCGCTCGGTCGCGGCCACGCCGCTTGAGCCCGCGGTGGTGGACCGGGTGGCCGCCGGCACCGGGCGCAACCCGCTGGCGCTGGTCGAGATCGGCTCGCACTTCACGGCTGAGGAACTGGCCGCACAGGCATATCAGCCCGCGCCGATCCCGGTGGGCAGGCGGCTGCAGCAGCGGTACCTGCGCCGGGTGTACCGCTTGCCGGCCGAGGCGCAGGAGTTCCTGCTGCTGATGGCGGCCGACATCTCCTGTGAGCGAGGCCAGGTGCGGCACGCGGCCGCCGCCGCTGGCATCGACGCTGACGCCGCGGAGGCGGCCGCGGAGTCGGCGGGGCTCATCGAGACCTCAGGCACCTGCGTGCGGTTCCGGCACCCGCTGATCCGGTCGGCCGTCTACCACGGGGCAAGCGCCGCCGACCGGCGGCACGCGCATCACCGGCTCAGCCAGGCCGACGGCGGCGACGCCGACGTGCGGATGTTGCACCGAGCCGCCGCCGCGGCCGAACCCGACGAGCGC
>JASIBM010000443.1 GCA_030045175.1 Streptosporangiaceae bacterium
AACCGCGCGGCCACCTCGCCGCCGGCCGAGCCGTCCGACCCCAGGGCGGCGAGCACGGCGCTGGCGATCAGCGTCGGCACCATCGGGCCAGGGGCGACCGCGCGGCCGAGTTCCTCGGCGACGACCACGAGCTCGGGCAGCCCGAAGCCCGAGCCGCCGTGTTCCTCAGGGACGGCCAGCCCGAGCCAGCCGTTCTGACCTAGCTCCTGCCAGTACGCGGGCATCTGATCGGCATCGGCCTCGAGCAGGGCGCGTGCCGCGGCGCGGGCGCCGCGCTTGACGAGGAAGTCGGAGACGGTCTGCGCAAGTGCGCGGTGCTCATCGGTGATCGCGATCGACATGTCTTAAAAAGTACCCTGTAGTCCGGTCGAGTGAACAGTAGTGCGCTTCTGCCCGCTCGCCTCCGGGGCGCTTTTGGGGCGCCGCCTGGGCTTGTCGCTCGTACCTCGCTCCGGCGCCCAAGCGGCGCCGCGCGCCTCCCGGCTAGGGCTTGTCGGCTCGCTCGAGCGCGCAGGTCTCAGGCTGCCGCCTTCTCGAGTATGTGCACGCCGCACGCGCTGGCCAGGCCGATGACGTGGGTCAGGCCCACCTTGGCGCCCTCGATCTGCCGGTCACCCGCCTCCCCGCGCAGGTGGGTGGCCACCTCGTAGATGTTCGCGATGCCGGTCGCGCCGAGCGGGTGACCCTTGGAGAGCAGGCCGCCGGACACGTTGACCGGGATCTGGCCGTCCCGCCACGGGCCGCGCCGGTCGATCCACTCTCCGGCGCCGCCCTCCGGGCACAGCCGCAGGTTGTCGTAGTGACGCAGCTCGGCTGTGGCGAAGCAGTCATGCAACTCGACCAGGTCAAGGTCCTGCGGGTCGACCCCGGCCGCCTCGTAGGCCTGGTCGGCGGCCCGCCTGGTCAGCGTGTTGACGTCGAACTGGACCGATCCGCCGTCCACGTACGGGTCGCTGGTCAGCACGGATGCGGACACCTTGACCGCGCGCTTGCGGACGTCGGCGGGCATGCTCGCGAGCCGCTCGCCGCTGGTGAGCACGGCCGCCGCGGCGCCATCGCCGGTCGGGCAGCACATGAGCAGGGTGTTCGGATAGGCGATCATCTCCGAGCTCATGATCTCGTCAAGCCCGAACGCCTTCTGGTACTGCGCCAGCGGGTTCAGCGTCGAGTGGGCGTGATTCTTTTCCGCTACCTTCGCGAACTGCTCGAATCCCACGCCCTCGTACTGCCGGGCGTACTCCATGCCTGACTGCGCGAAGGTACCCGGCATGAGGCTGGTGCCGAGCATGCCCTCGACCGGTCCGATCGCGCCGTAGCGGCCGGCCGGGGCATAGGCGGCTGACGGGCGCGGCGTCGACTGCGCGCCGAGCAGGCCGCGCTTGCCCATCTGCTCCAGGCCGACAGCCAGCCCGATGGCGGCCTCGCCGGCCTTTATCGCCATCGCCGCCACCCGGAACGCGGTCGCGCCGGTCGCGCAGGCGTTCGCGACGTTGTACACGCCGATCCCGGTCTGGCCGATTTGCTTTTGGATCCGCTGCCCCATGCCGCTGGTCTCGTACAGGCAGCCGGCCGCCAGGACATCGACGTCGAAGATCGTCAGCCCCGCGTCCGCCAGCGCGGCCATCGCCGCCTCGCTGCCCAGGTCGATCAGGTCCTTGTCCGTGTAACGCATGAACTTGGTCATCGACACGCCGATGACCCACAGGGAATCACCCATCCGAACAGCCCTTTCGCGGCGGTGACGCGAATTCTGGGCACTAATCTAACTATGATCCGCCCGGCGCCACCAGGGTCGGCTTCGGGCGGATCGGCGGCGGCGACCAGAGAGGGGACTGTGCGATGGGCGCACTCGACGGCCGCGTCGCGGTCATCACCGGGGCGGGCCGCGGCCTTGGCCGTGCGCACGCCCTCCTCTTCGCGGCCGAGGGCGCGAAGGTCGTCGTCAACGACCTCGGCGGTGCGGCGGACGGATCGGGAAGCGACGCCACGCCAGCGCAGCAGGTCGTGGCCGAGATCACCGCGGCCGGCGGCGCGGCGGTCGCCAACGGCGACGACGTGACCAGCGCCGACGGTGCCGACCGGGTGATCGAGCAGGCGATCGATGCGTTCGGTGCGCTGCACGTGCTCGTCAACAACGCGGGCATCCTGCGCGATCGCACGATCATCAACATGACCGACGCCGAGTGGGACGACGTTATCCGGGTGCACCTGCGCGGCCACTTCATGCCCACGCGGGCAGCGGCGCGGTACTGGCGCGAGCAGTCGAAATCGGGGAACGCGCTCGCCCCGTCGGTGATCAACACGACCTCGACGTCCGGCCTGTACAACAACCCAGGGCAGGCCAACTACGGGGCGGCCAAGACCGGGATCGCGACGCTGACGATCATCGCGCAACGCGAGCTGCAGCGGTACGGGGTCCGGGTCAACGCCATCGCCCCGGCGGCCAGGACCAGGCTGACGATGGCCACGCCCGGCGCATCGGACGCGATGCTGCGTCCCCCAGCCGAGGGATTCGACGCTTTGGACCCGGCCAACGTGTCACCGTTCGTGGCCTACCTGGCGACGGCCGACTGCCCGATCAGCGGACGGATCTTCTTCGTCGCGGGCGGCGGCATCCACCTGTTCCAGCCGTTCGCAATCATCGATGGGATCAGCAAGGACGGCCAGTGGACGGTCGCCGAGCTCGCCGCCGAAGCTGGCAGGCTCGCGGACGTCCCTTTCAACCTCGGCAGGCCCGGTCGCATCGGTGGCTGACTGGCGCTGGGCCCGAGCCGGCTGGCGGCCGGGTGCCCCGGCTATGCGGGGCGGTAGCCGAAGCTGATGGCCTCGGTGCCCTCGGCGTCTGTGCCGACGACGAAAGTGGTGAGCGTCACCTTCATGCCCAGCCGCACCTGCTCAGGGACCGGGTCGATGCCTATCACGTTCGCCTTCACGACACCCCCGCCATCGGTGTCGACGATGGCGGACACATAGGGAACCCGTACGCCTGGCGTGGCTCGGTGGACGATAGTGAACGCTCGCAGCACGCCCTCGTTGGCCAGCCGCCGCGAGCCGAACTCGACGCCTCCGCAGCTCGCGCACGCGTTGCGCCGGTCGAGGAACAGGGCGCCGCAGGACTGGCACTCCTGAGCCACCAGGTGCGGGTCGTCGCCTAGCCTGAGATATCCGACATAAGGTATCTGTGCCGCCATAAACTCTCCACTATCCGCTTGCGATCTGCCCGTCGTTCATGATCACGGTGGGTTTGCCGGGCTATGTGACGGCAAGCCACCGTGATCATGGTCCAGGACGGCGCGAGCCGCGATCTCGCCAGGCGCGTGCCCTAGCTGGCCGCGGCTTCGGTGGCCTCTTGTGACGCCTCCTGCTGCTCGACGAGCTCGCCCTCGATGAAGATGTTGATCTCATCGCTGACCACCCACCTGCCATCGAGCATCATGTTGAAGGTGAGGCCGAAGTCCTTCCTGTTGATCTGGGCGGTGGCGCCGTACGCGATCCGGTGACCCATCATCGGGTCGTTGAACTCCCCGTACCTGGTGACGCTCAGGGAAACTGGCTTGGTCTGGTCCCTGATCGTCAGGTCGCCGGCCAGCGTGTACTTGTCTTGGCCAGCGGCCACCACGCTGGTGCTCGTGAACGTGATCGTCGGGAAGTTCTCCACGTCAAGGAAGTTGGACCCGCGAACGTCCTTGTCCCTGATCTCGTGATTGGTGCGGATGCTCGCGGCCAGGATCGTCACGGATACCGATGACGACTCGGGTTGTTCTGGGTGAATGTCGCCGGTCGCGGTCACGTCGGCGAAATGGCCGCGCACGGTCATCATGCCCAGGTGCTTCGCGGTGAACTCCACTTGCGTGTGGTACGGGTCAAGCTGCCAGATGCCCATGTGAACCTCCTGGTCCCGAGTCAGCGAAAGGTTTTGATGGTGGCTGGCTCGTGATCGGCCAGCGGTTCGGCATCAAGGTGACCTTATCTGAACGCGGCACTTTGTGGAGGGAGCCCTCCGGATAGATCGGCCCGACCAGGGGGAGTCGGGCGAGTCCTGGTGCCAGAATGTGACGTGATGAAGGAAATCTCCTGTCCGGTGCGGCTGGCCGAGGCCGTGGGTGCTATGTCGCTGGCGACCGACCTGGCGATGGGCCAGCCGCTTGAGCACGGGCTGCGCACGGCGGTGCTCGCGGTGCGAATGGCTCGCGCGATGGGCTTGGCGCAAGACGAGCAGGCCACCGTCTTCTACACGGGAATGCTGCACTTCGCCGGCTGCACGGCGGAGAGCCACATCGACAGCGGCTTCTTCGGCGACGAGCTCGCTGCCCGCCCGCAGATGATGGCCGCCTATTTAGGGTCTCGGCGAGAGCTCATCGCGACGGCTATGCGGGTGGCTCATCCGGGTAGCCCGCCGCTATCCAGGGCGGCATCGATGGTCGTATCGGCGTTCGGCGGGATGTCCGAGTTCCGTAAGTGGGCGGCCAGCCATTGTGATGTCGCCAGGGTGCTCGGCGACCGGATGGGGTTCTCCGAGCAGATCCAGTTCGCGCTGCGGCACCTGTACGAACGGTGGGACGGCAGGGGAATGCCGGGCGATCTACGCGGCACGGCGATCCCGCTGCCGGTGCGCCTGATGCAGGTCGCGCAGGACGCGGACGTGGCCTGGCAGCATGGCGGCACCGCGCTCGCGCACCTGATCGTGGCCAAGCGGGCGGGCTCCGGGCTCGACCCGCAGGTAGCCGCGATCTGCCGCGCGCTCGGTGATCAGTTGTTCGAGGGCATGGAGGCGCCCTCCGTCTGGGACTACGCGATCCAGGCCGAGCCTGGGCCGCAGCCGGTGGTGAGCGAGGAACGACTGGACGCGTGCCTGTCCGCGATGGCGGACTTCGCCGACCTGAAGAGCACCTGGACGATAGGTCACTCCCGTGCCGTCGCCGAGCTCGCTGCGCAGGCCGGCGCCGTGGCCGGGCTAGCCACGGCAGACATACGGCTGCTCCGGCGGTCGGCGCTGGTGCACGACATAGGTCGCGTCGCCGTTCCGGTCAGCGTGTGGGCCAAGCCCGGTCAGCTCACCCGTGCCGAACGCGAGCAAGTGCGATTGCACGCCTATCACAGTGAGCGCGTGCTCGACTCGGCTGCAGGCCTGCGCCCGCTGGCGCGGCTGGCCGGAGCGCACGGCGAGCGGAGCGACGGGTCGGGCTACCACCGGGGAAGCAAGATCGCCGACTTGCCGCTGACGGCATGGCTGCTCGCGGCGGCGGACTGCTACCAGGCGATGCGGGAACCGCGGTCGT
>JASIBM010000444.1 GCA_030045175.1 Streptosporangiaceae bacterium
GATGGCGATCGATGCCGACGACCTGCTCGTGGCCGACTTGTACCGTCGCTACCGCAGGCCGCTGCTCGCGTTCGTGCTGCGGCTGACGGCGGGGGACAGCCAGCTCGCCGAGGACGTCGTTCAGGAGACGATGTTGCGCGCCTGGCGGCAGGGTGACCAGATTGACCCCGCCGCGCGCTCGCCGATGCCCTGGCTGACGACCGTGGCGCGGCGTATCGTGATCGACCAACAGCGCAGGAAGCACGCGCGGCCGACGGAAGCGGGCGAGGACATGCTGGACAAAGCCTCCGTCACCGACCATGCTGACGACGTGCTGCGAAGCGTGGTCGTGGCCGAAGCTTTAAGAGCGCTTTCGCCGGCCCATCGTCAGGTTCTGAACGAGACCATCCTGCGCGACCGTACCGTTAATGCGGCCGCGGAGGTGCTCGGGATACCGGAGGGCACGGTCAAGTCCCGGTTGTACTACGCGCTCCGGGCGCTGCGCCTCGTCCTGGCCGAACGGGGGGTGTCGCTGTGATGCGATCGGGGGTCAGCACATGAGCGAGCACACCGATGTGGCCGCCTACTCACTTGGCCTGCTTGAGCCGCGGGAACGGCTGGAGTTCGAGGCGCACCTGACCGACTGCCAGGCATGCGCCGCCGAGCTAGCCGAGCTCGCCGGCCTGGCCGAGTTGCTCGCGGGAGTCGAGCCGGTCGAGTCCGGCCCGGCTGAGCCGGACGAAGCGGCGGTTGTCGAGCTGATCAGCCGGCGCGCGACCGAGCGGCGACGGCGCGCGCGCCAGTGGCTCGCACTTGGCGCGGCGGCCTGCCTGGTGCTGCTCGCCGGGGGCGTCGCGGTGGGAATGGCCGCGGCGCCTGGGCAGGCGCCGCCGGTAGCGCAGTCGGCTGGCCGGGCACACTCCGCGACAAACCGGCTGACCGGGGCCTCGGGGACCGTGCACCTGCTCGCCAAGCCGTTCGGCACGGAGATCATGCTCGATCTGTCCGGCGTGCGCGGCCCGCTGACGTGCCAGCTCATCGCCGTGTCCAAGACCGGACAACGGGCGATCGCGGGCGGCTGGCGGGTGCCGTCGGCCGGGTACGGCGTTCCGGGCCACCCCATGCACCTGGTCGTCGCCGGCGCCACCGCGATCATGCCGCAGAACCTGTCCCGCATCGATGTCGATGTGGTGGGCGGCGGCGCGCTGCTCAGCATTCCGATCTGAGCGCCCGTTCCATGCCTGGGGAGGGGACCCCTCCCCAGCAACGGGGCTGGTGAGCACGGGAATTTGTATCATCGGCGCCAAAGAAGGTGATTGGCGCCAGATCACACCGCGTGACGCGGGCCTGATCGGCGGGAAGGAGTGCCCGATGTTTGGCGTCACGATGCGTGGCAAGGGTCGCCTGGCGGCGGCGATGATCGCGGTAGCCGGCCTCTTCGCTGCGAGCCTCGGCCTTGCCGTCTCGTCCGCGGGAGCCTCGGTGCGGACTCGTGAGATTTCCGGGTTGCGCGTGACGGCGACGATCCCGCTTGGCCTGACGACCGACGTCTACGCCAGCGCGTTCGCGGAGGCTCCCGGTGGCGACGTGTTCTATTCGAACGGCCGGGGTGTCTATGTGGTCGTGGGCAACTCGGTGCCGGCCCTGGCCGTGACCGCGAGCGGCCAGGTGCTGGCGCTCGCGGCGAGCACGTCCGAGCTGTTCGTCGAGGTGGGCCGGACGGTGACCGCCTACAGCCGGTCCGATGGAAGCGTGATCAGCAACTGGACGCTCACCAGCCCGCACTATCCCATCACCTCGGCCGGCCTGTACGCGGTCGGCACCACGCTCTGGTCGTGGACCGACTGGGCGACCGACCGGACCGGGTTCCAGTACGCGAAGGTCAGCCAGATGTCGACATCAAGCTCTGCGGTGCGCACGGTCGACACGCAGGCGTTTCCTGGTGACATGAGCGCGGACTCGGCCGGGCTCTACTTCGAGGCACAGCGCGGATCGCACGGCGCGCTTGGCCACGCGACGCCGTCTGGCTCGGTCACCTTCCACGGGCCGCGACCGGCCGACTCTCCGCTGGCGCTGGCCGCCGGCCGGGTCGACCTGCTCGTGGGCGGAGAGCACAACTTCATCGAGAGCTTCAGCGCGACGACCCTGTCGCCGGTCTCGTCGAAGCAGGTATCGCAGAACGCCAGGAACATCGCGAGCACGAACGCGGGCCTGCTGATCCTTGAGCAGCCGTGCAGCGGGGTCTCGTGCGGGCATGCCACGGTGAGCGAGCTCAACGTCAGCACAGGAACGACGTCAGGCACGGTGCCCGTGCCTGACGCCGTCATACTGCTCCCCGGCCCGGCCGCCGCGGTGATCAAGGTCAGCGGCGGCACCATGTACCTGGTGCGGGTAGCCGCCTGACCCGTGATCGCGGACTCCTGTCTGCAAGGAACGCAAACGGAAGTCCGCGATCATGATGCGGGTGAGGCGCACCAGCCGCTCCAGCGCCGCACGGTGATCGCGATCACCGGCCCGCCTGGCGGGTGTAGCCGGTACTGCGCGTAGCGCTGGGCGAGCAGCCTTATCGGCTCGAGCATGGCGCCTGGCTGGTCGAGCACGGCGGCCTGGCCGTCGGCGCGAGCCCACCAGAGCTCGGACCAGTCGCTGGAGTAGTGGTCGGCGAGCAGCGCAACCTGCGGGCTGGCCCGCAGGTTGCGCAGCCGCTGCAAGTCCGTGGTCGACTTCGGCTTGGCGTCGACCGCCGTGTAGATGAGCTCGCCGTCCACCGCGAACGTGATGGGCACGACGTGCGGCCGCCCGGCCGGGGTTATGGTCGCGAGCCTGGCGACGTGGACGCTGGCGAATCGCCGCCTCGCGTCCTGCGCCGTCATCCGCATGGCTACGAGCCCGGTGACTGGTGCCAGAGCGCGCGCTGGAAATGGAACCGGCAGATCACGACGTTGACCGTGCCCTTCTGGATCGCCCGGTCGAGCACGAAGCCGCGCTGATTGTGCAAGATCCGCTGCCACGGCCGGAGCGGCTGGACCTCAGGGATCAGCACCACGATGCGGTGGTACCTGTCCTGCGCCTCCAGGCCGCGCAGGTACCCGACGATCGGCGGCGCCAGCGAACGGTGCGCCGTCTGCAGCGTCACCAGCGGCACGCCCGGATTCCAGTCGTCCCATTGCTCATGGAACCTGGTGTCAAGCTCAGTCTCGTAGGGATCGGTGTAGCGTACGGTCACGGCGATGACCTCGTCGCCGAGCGACAACGCCGCCGAGAGGCCCTCCTGGGTGAGGCGGGACATCCCGCCGACAGGCACGACGACGAGCGCGCTTTGCCGCACAGGCGGCGGGGGCACGTTGCCGATCTCGAGCAACGCGCCGATCTTGGCGTAGGTCGAGTGGACGCGGGCGAACATCAGCACGAGCAGCGGGATCACCAGCACGACCAGCCAGGCTCCCTCGGTGAACTTGCTGATCAGCTCCACGGCGAGCGCGGCGAGAGTCAGCAGGGCGCCGAGCCCGTTGAGGCTGGCGCGGCGGGCCCAGCCCCGGCTTCGCTCGATGTGCCAGTGCCTGACCATGCCGGCCTGGGAGAGCGTGAAGCCGACGAATACCCCGATGGCGAACAACGGCACCAGCCGCTGGGTGTTGCCGTCGGACACGACAAGCAGCGCGGCCGCGGCGACGGCGAGCACCACCACGCCATAGCGGTGCACCTGCCGGTCTGCCCGCAGGAAGAACAGGTGCGGCAGGAAATTGTCCCTGGCGAGCAGCGAGGTGAGCACGGGGAGCCCGCCGAATGACGTGTTCGCCGCGAGGGCGAGCAGCACCGTGGTGATCAGCTGGATGAAGTAGAAGGCGGCGCTCTTGCCAACGCTCGCCGCGGCTAGCTGGGCAAGGACGGTCTCGGTCGGCACCGGCGTCACGTTGAACTTCTTGATCAAGATCGCGAGCCCGATCAGCATCGCGCCGAGAAGCACGCCAAGCCACACCTCCGTGCCCTGCGCCCGCCGGACGCGCGGCTTGCGGAA
>JASIBM010000445.1 GCA_030045175.1 Streptosporangiaceae bacterium
TGCTCGCGCGCCAGCCTGACGTCGAGCAGTCGCCGGGTTCGCTCTTCGATCACGGGAGTTAAGCTATCGCTGCCGCGGCCGGCGGACTTGCCTGGCCGACGCACTAAGCTGCGGGTGCCTGAATGAAGGCGGAAACTCGGCCCTGGTAAGGAATTCGTTGTCGTTCTTGCTGCCCGACCCCGACGTGGTCTCGATCATCGACGCGCCGCCGACGCCGCTTGCCCTGCCGGCGCCGGGTGAGCAGTTCTTGGTCTTGGTGCACTATCACGCCCATCCGCCGGTCGCGATGCTGGCCAGGCCCAAGCTCAGGCTGGCCGGCCTGCGAATCGACCCTGCCATCGGCGGGCGGCAGCGGACCAGGCGATTCACCGGGCTGTCGGTCCTGAGAGTCAGCGACGGCGCCACCCGGATGCTTGCGCTGCCCGCCAACGCCCAGGTCAGCGTGCCGACGTGGGCGGCGAACGGGCGGCTGGCCTGCACGGTGGACGAGGGCGATGGCATCGGGGTGTGGGCAGCGGATGCCGGATGGGATTCCGACCCCGTGCAGGTGCCTGGCCTGCGGGTGCGGGACGTGCTCGCCGCCGAGCCGCCTGCCACCGGCGGGACCATCCGCTGGTCGCGGGACGGGCGCTCGCTGCTCGCGCTAGGGGCGCCGGCCGCCGGGCCGGCCGGCGGGGCGGCCGAGCCGATCGAGCCGAGGATCACCGAGACGTCGGGCAAGCGCTCCCAGATGGCTACCTATGCCGATCTCCTCGCGAGCGAGTCGGACGAGGACAGGTTCGAAGAGCTCGCGACGACCGTTCCGCTGAGGGTAGATCCGTCAAGCGGCGCGGCCACCAAGCTCGGCCCCGCCGGGCTCTACCAGTACCTGGAGGAATCCCCGGACGGGCGGTATCTCCTGGTGTACCGGTTGCAGCGGCCGTTCTCTTTCCGGGTGCCTTACGTCTACTTCGCCAGGCGGGTCGAGGTGTGGTCGGCCGATGGCGGGCTGGTGCGGGTGATCGCCGATCTCGGCGTCAGCGACGAGGTGCCGAGGATGGGGGTGCCGACCGGCCCGCGGCAGGTTTCCTGGGACGAGCGCCGGCCGGCCAGGCTGATCTGGACCGAGGCGCTCGACGGCGGCGATCCTGTGGCACCTGCCGAGCATCGCGATCAGGTCATGTTCCTGGCCGCGCCGTTCGACTCCGAACCGCAGCTCGCGTTCAAGCTGGCTCACCGGTGCCTTGGCTGGGCCAACGCAGATGCCGCGGACCTGCTCGTGCTGACCGAGCGGGACAGGGATCGCCGGTGGGTGACGACGTGGGTGTGCGACCTGGCGGCGCCGCAGCGGAACCGGGTACTGCTTGAACTCGGCGAAGACGACTCATACGCCGACCCTGGCACGCCGATGATGCGGCTGCACCCGGACGGGACTAGGACGCTCCGCCAGGACGGGTCCGCCATCTACCTGCGCGGCGACGGCGCGACGCCAGAGGGGGAGCGGCCGTTCCTCGACCGCCGCGACCTGGTGACCGGCGAGACCACGCGGCTGTTCCAGAGCCCGCCGGACGCGCACGAGACGGTGCTCTGCTTCGCGGCTGGCCGCACCGATCGGCTCGTCGTCTCGCACCAGAGCCCGGCTGAGCCACCCAACCTCTGGGTGGTGGGCGTCGGTGGCGCTCGCGATCCCCGTCGGCTGACCGAGTGGCCCGACCCGCACCCGGTGGCGACCGGGCTGACCAAGCAACTCGTGCTAGCCGACCGTGGCGACGGCGTGCAACTGTCCGGCATGCTGTACCTGCCGCCAGGCTATGACCCGGCCAGCGACGGCATGTTGCCCCTGGTCATCTGGGCCTATCCGTACGACTACGGCAACGCGAGCACGGCAGGCCAGGTCCGTGGCAGCAGCCAGCGCTTCACCTGGCTGTCGGCCGCCGACCCTGCGTGGTTCGCGCTGCGGGGATACGCCGTGCTGGCCAACGCCACCATGCCGGTGATCGGCGATCAGGAAACGAAGAACGACACCTACGTGGAGCAGATCGTCGCGGCTGCCGCTGCGCACATCAAGGCGCTCAGCGAGCGCGGCGTCGCGGACCCGGCGCGGGTCGTCGTCGCCGGGCACAGCTACGGCGCGTTCATGACCGCGACGTTGCTCGCGCACACGGACCTGTTCGCGGCTGGGATCGCCCGCAGCGGCGCCTACAACAGGACGCTGACGCCGTTCGGCTTCCAGACGGAGCGGCGCAGCTTCTGGGAGGCTCCCGAGGTCTATGACCAGGTTTCCGCCTTCAGGTACGCGGACCAGATCGCCGCGCCGCTGCTGCTCGTGCACGGGGCGGAAGACACCAATTCAGGAACATTCCCGATTCAGTCGGAACGGCTGTTTCAGGCGATCGGCGGCACGGGGGGAACTGCGCGGCTGGTGATCCTGCCCTTCGAAGATCATGGCTACGTGGCCAGGGAATCCGTGCTGCACGTGCTCGCCGAGCAGTTCGCCTGGCTGGAGCGCTGGCTAGGGCGCTAGGAAGCCTCAGCGAAAGCTGTCTGGGTCCTGGGGAAGCCTTGGCCAGCTCCGCGCCGCCGCTCGCCGCAGCTGCGCGGATCGGGCTCAATTGCTGGCCTGGGGGCCGGCCACCGGCCAGCCGGCCCCGTGCGGGGACCTGCTGCGCAGGTCGTCGCGCAGCAGGTGACCGAGCTTACGGGTCTCCCTGCGATTGAGCAGGCCGCCAGCGGCCGCCCCGGTCAGCAGCGGACCGAGCGAGGCGACGCTCCGGCCGGCCCTGGCGGCTAGCCGCCGTTGCAGCTGCCTGGCCAGCGGGGATCCGGCAGCCAGCACCAAGCCGCCAGGAGCCAGGGCGACGCCCCGGCGGTGAGCCCATGCGGCCACGTACGCCGTCATCCTGTCGATCACCCCGCCAGGCGCGCGCAGCCCGTAGACCTCGTGCAGCTC
>JASIBM010000446.1 GCA_030045175.1 Streptosporangiaceae bacterium
GTGCCCGCGGGCGTGGGCGCCCCCTTCCCGCCCGGCGGCCAGGCGGGCCCGCCGTCCAGGCTCAGCGTGGAGCGCATGCCTAGCGCGGTGATGCAGCTGCCGACCACGCTGCTGAAGATCGGCCGCGCCGCCGACAACCAGGTGGTCGTCGACGACCTGTCTGTCTCCAGGTACCACGCCGAGCTCCGCAAGGAGCCACGCGGCGGCTACGTGATCGTGGACCTGGGCAGCCACAACGGGACGTTCGTCAATGGCCAGCGGATCGGGTCGGCGCCGGTCACAGAGGCCGACGTAATCGGCATCGGCCCGGCCACGTTCCGGCTGGTGGGCGGGGAGCTACAGCAGTTCCTTGACACCGGCGACATCTCGTTCATCGCCAAGGACCTCACCGTCACGCTGCCGAGCGGCAGGGTGCTGCTCGACCACGTCAGCTTCCCGCTCGGCGAGCGCTGCCTGATGGGCGTGATCGGCCCGAGCGGCGCAGGGAAGTCGACCCTGCTCGGCGCGCTCACCGGGATGGCGCCCGCCAACCACGGCTCGGTGCTCTACGACGACCGCGACCTGTACACGCACTACGCCGAGCTGCGCCACCGGATCGGGCTGGTCCCGCAGGAGAACATCTTGCATACCCAGCTCACGGCGCGCCGGGGGCTTGGTTATGCCGCCGAACTGAGATTCCCACGGGATACGAGCAAGGCCGAGCGCGACCACAGGATCGACGAGGTGCTCGAGGAGCTCGCGCTGACCAGGCACGCGAACACGAAGACCGCGGCGATGTCTGGCGGGCAGCAAAAGCGGGTCAACGTGGCGCTCGAGCTGCTGACCAAGCCGTCGCTGCTGTTCCTCGACGAGCCGACCTCCGGCCTGGACCCCGGCCTCGACAAGTCGGTCATGGAGCAGATGCGGGACCTGGCGCACGACGGCAGGACGGTCATCGTCGTCACCCACTCGGTGGCCAACCTCAACCTGTGCGACCGGCTGCTCGTGCTCGTGCCAGGCGGCAAGATCGCGTACTTCGGCGCGCCGCAGGAGGGCCTCGCGCACTTCAACCAGCCGGGCTGGGCCGAGGTGTTCCAGGCGTTCGAGGCGCAGCCGGACCGGGACTGGGCGACGGAGTACCGCAACTCGGTGTACTACCAGCGGTACGTCGCGGCCGGCATGGAGAACGCGGGCGCGATCTACGCCCGCGCGCAGCACCCGGCGCCGTCGGCCGCGCCCAAGTCGAGCAACCGGTTCGCGCAGATGATGACGCTGACCCGCCGCTACTCGGCGGTGCTCGCGTCCGACCGCGGCTTCCTCATCCTGCTCGTGGGGTCGGTGGTCTGCCTCGGCGCGCTCGTGCGGTTCTTCCCGCTGAAAAACTTCGGCGGCGGCGGGATCGGCGGCGTGCCCACGCCGAACATGAACGCCACGCCTGAACTGCTCATCCTCATCATCTGCGCGAGCTTCGCCGGCGCGCTGAACGCGGTCAGAGAACTGGTCAAGGAACGGCCGATCTACGCGCGAGAACGATCGGCCGGGCTGTCGCCTGGGGCATACCTGTTTTCCAAGCTGATCGTGCTCGGGGTGATCAGCGCGATCCAGGCGATGCTGCTCGTCGGGATCGGGCTGGCCGGCAAGGGCTTCCCGCTGGGTGGCGCGGACAAGCTCCCGCCGATCATCGAGATCGCGATCGCGACCGCGCTCGTGGCTGTCGTCTCGATGGCGCTCGGGCTGGTCGTCTCCTCGGCCGTCGCCACGAGCGAGCGGGCGATGCCGCTGGTCTTCGTGATCGTCATGCTTCAGGTCGTGACGACCGGCGGCCTGCTGAAGATCCACGGCACGCCTGGGCTCGAGGAGCTAGCGTGGCTCACCCCGTCGCGGTGGGGCTTCGGCGCCAGCGCGGCGACCGTCGACCTGAACCAAATCGACGGCGGGCACCCCTTCACCGATCCGCTCTGGAATCACACGTCGCACGAATGGCTGTTGTCCATCGGCTCGATGATCTTGCTGTTCGTGCTGTACTCGGCGATCACCTGGTGGCGGCTGGTCAAGATGGGCCCGCTCAAGCGCGGTTAGCAAGCCGATCGCCTAGAGTCGCTTGGCCTCGACGATCCGGCGCAGGAACCGTTGGGTTCGCTCGTCCCTGGGCGCGGTGAACAGCTCGGCGGGTGGTGCTTCCTCGATGATCATGCCCTCTTCGAGGAAGCACACCCGGTTGGCGATGTCCCTGGCGAAGCCCATCTCGTGGGTGGCGATCAGCATCGTCATGCCCCCGGCGGCGAGCTCGCGGATCACGTCGAGCACCTCGGCGACCAGCTCGGGGTCCAGCGCGCTCGTCACCTCGTCGAGCAGCATGATCCGCGGCTGCATGGCGAGCGCCCTGACGATGGCTACCCGCTGCTGCTGCCCGCCGGAGAGCCGGTCAGGGTAGTCGTCCTGCTTGCCGAGCAGGCCGAACCTGTCGAGCAGCGCTTGCGCCTGGGCGACCGCGTCCGCCCGCGGCATCTTGAGCACCTTGGCCGGAGCCAGCGTCACGTTCCGCAGCACGGTCATGTGCGGGAACAGGTTGAACGACTGGAACACGATGCCGATCTGCCGCCTGACCAGGTTCTGGTCGACACCCGGCGCGGTGATGTCCTGACCGAACAGGGCGATCCGGCCGCGGTCGGCCCGCTCGAGCAGGTTCACGCACCGCAGCAGCGTCGACTTGCCCGAGCCGGACGCCCCGATCAGGCAGATCACCTCGTGCGATGCCACCGCCATGGTGATCCCGCGCAGCACCTCGTTCGCGCCGAACGACTTGTGCAGGTCATCGATCTTGATCGCGTCGCTCACAAGACGCCCCCGGCGAGTCGCCGCTGCCGGTCCTTGTCGATCAGCCGGTCGGTGAACCTGGCCAGCGGGATGGTCAGGACCAGGAACAAGATCGCGGCCACGGTGAAGCTCGAGTAGTTGAAGACGAGCCCGGCGTAGATGTTGGCGGCCTGGTTCGCCTCGATCACCCCGAGTATCGAGATCAGCGCGGTGTCTTTCTGCAGGCTGATGAAGTCGTTGAGCAGCGGCGGGATGATGTTGCGCACCGCTTGCGGCAAGATCACGTAGCGCAGCGCAGTCCGCTGCGGCAACCCGAGCGAGCGCGCCGCGGCGACCTGGCTCTGGTGCACCGAGTTGATCCCGGCCCGGTACACCTCGGAGACGTACGCGGAGTACCCGAGGACAAGCGCGGCGACTCCGTAGACGATGTCGCGCTGGAACGAGATCACCGGCAGGTACAGCCCCGGAACGCCGAGGCCGAGCGCCAGGATGACGAGGATCAGCGGCACGCCGCGGAAGAAGTCCACGTATACCGTGGCGAGCACTCGGATAGGGAACAGCGCCGGGTGGGTGGACAGCCGGATCAAGGCGATCAGCAGAGCGAGCGGCAAGATCAGGGCCTCGGCGACCAGGAACATCCTGATGTTGAGCCAGATCGCCGCCCCGACCGAGTAGTAGCCCTTCCTCGGGTCACCGATGAACGCCTGCCACATGTCCTTCGGGTAGAAGAAGGCGTGCGCGACCGTCCGCGCGCCAGGCGCGAACACGAAGAGCGAGGCGAAGATCGCGACCACCACGACGGTGCTGACCGTGGAGATGACCGTGCCTCGCCGGCCCCCGGTGAAGAAGAGCTTCGGGCCGCGGCCCGCGCTGGCGAAGGCACCGGTCCCTGGCGGCGCCGCTGGCGTCACGGCTTGATGACGGGGAAGCGCGCGTAGATGTCCAGGTACCGCTTCTGCAGCGCGAGCAGCGTCCCGTCGGACCTCAAGGTGGCGAGCGCCTTGTTCACGCAGGTGACCAGCGGGTTGCCCTTGGCGAAGACCAGGCCGTAGTGCTCGCCGACCGCGGGGAACTGCGCGACCAGGATCCCATGCGGAATCTGCGACGCGGCCATGTACTGCGCGTCCGGGGTGTCGACGATCAGCGCGTCCACCCGGTGCACCTCGAGCGCGGCGACAGCCAGGTTGAGCGTGTTGAACACCTTGGGCTGCTGGGTCGGCTGGATGTCCTGGTTGATGTAAGCCAGCCCGGTGGTGTTGATCTGGTCGCCATACAGGTACGTCTTGAGCTGAGCCGGCGAGTGCCTGGTTACGATCGGGCTGCCCTTGAGCGCGATGATCGCCTGTTGCACGGCGTAGTAGCTGGTCGAGAACGTCACGGCCTGCGCCCGCTGCGGCGTGTAGGAGACCTCGTTGATGTCGAAGTCGAACGCCTTCGGCCCGGGGGCGTAGACGCTGTTGAATGGCTCGTGTACCCAGACCACCTTCGACCTGGGGAAGCCGAGCTTGGCGGCGACCGCGTAGGCGACGGCGCTCTCGTAGCCCTTGCCATTGCTCGGGGTGTTGTTGACGAACCACGGCGGGTACGCCGGGGTGTCTGTGGCCACGGTCAGCATGCCCTTGGTGTAGAGGAGCCGCTGAATCCCCTTCTTGCTGCAGCTAGCGGCCGCAACCTTGCCCGCGCCGGTGCTCGATGAGGCACCGCACGCCGCCACCGCGCCGGTTAGCACAACCGCGACAGCCGTCGTCGCCACGAAGCGCTGGATCATCTCGCCACCCCAGACCGATTGAGACCAGCTTGGGAGGCCATCGTACCGGTCTGGGGCGACATGAGACGACTACTGCTGGTTGAGCGGCCCCGCTATGTAGATCCGGGTGCCGTTGGTCGGGTTGATGTGGATCATCTTGTGCAAGATCGCGGCGACGTCCATCGGTATCCGCACGCATCCGTGCGAGGCCGCGTTCAGTGGCACGCCGTCGTACTCGAAGGTGGTGGTCGGATAGGGCATCCCGTGAATCGCGTACAGGGTGCTGATGAAGAAGACCGCGTAGTACATGCAGGTTTGGTAGGTCACGTCCCAGGCGCAGTAGCCGCCGTAGGACAGGGCATGGTACGTCCCGTCCGGCGTGACCCAGCCGCATCCGTCCGGCCTGCACGCGGCCGCGCTCGACACGTGGCTGATCAGCTCGATGTCCCGCGCGCCGTGGTAAAGCACGAGCACGCCGGTCGCCTTGTTGATCTCGATCCTGGACCACGTGGCGTGCGGCTCGAGCACCTTGGGCAGCTTGGGATGCATGAGCTGATGCTGCATAGGGGCGGCGACGATGTCGGGATTCGGCGGGATGCTCTTGCCCGACTGGACTTCTTTGAAGGCCCAGACGGCCTCCATGGTGGGCCAGCCGAAGTAGCCGTCGGGCTTGCCGTTGTAGTAGTGCAAGAAGTTGAGCCGCTGCTGCAGCGCCCGCACCGCCGGGCCCTGCGAGCCCAGGGTCAAGGTGGCGGTCGTGGGTATGTAGACAGAGCCAGGCACCGCGGGCCTGAGTACCGCGCCGCCCGCGCTTGTTTGCTGCCCGCTGACCGCGCCCGCCGCGTTGGCGGCCTGGCCGAGAACCGACGCCCCGACCGCGGTGACCGTTCCCAGGCCAATCAGCCACCGCCGTGCTCGGTACCCCATTTGCCCCTCCGTTGGTGATCATGTGTCCGTTAAGCTAACTATCTCAGTCTCTGGACGCCAAATGCCAGCTTTCGGTTGCAGGACGCCAGCGTCCCGCGCGCGATCGGCGCCGCCGGCTGGCAGGGCACGGGAGAAGACGGCGCCTCAAGGCGCCCCGGAGGCGAGAAGACAGCATTGCCAGCTACCTGACATCCCATTGCTTTTCGCTGGGCATCAGGTGATGCAAGCCTCAGGCCGGACAGAACCCGGAGGGTCGTGAGTACGGTAATGGCAGACCTGCCCGACGCGGACACCATCCGCCGGATGCTTGACCGGCTGGCCGCAGACCTCGGGCTCAAGGTAGTGACCACGAAGACCGGGCGCGCCGCCCTGGCCAGGCCCGATGGCACAATCGTGCGCGCGTGGCTGGAGAACTACCCCTATCCAACCCGACTGCGCGGTAAGGCATACGAACCCGCGATGCGCTCGCTCCAGATCGAGTTGCTGAAGCTTCAGCGCGCGGTGAAGGCGTCGGGCGACCGGCTGCTGGTGATCTTCGAGGGCCGTGACGCGGCAGGCAAGGGCGGCACCATCCGGCGGTTCACAGAGAACCTGAACCCGCGCGGCGCCAGGGTGGTGGCCCTTGAGAAGCCCGCCGCCCACGAGCAGGGCGACAACTACCTGCGCAGGTACCTGCCGCATCTGCCGACCCGAGGGGAGATCGTGCTGTTCGACCGGTCCTGGTACAACAGGGCAGGCGTCGAGCGGGTGATGGGCTTTTGCGAGCCCGACGAGTACGACAAGTTCCTCCGCGACGCCCCGGAGTTCGAGCGGCGGCTCGTGGCCGACGGCATCACGCTGATCAAGTTCTGGTTCTCTGTCACCCGTGCCGAGCAGCTGAGGCGCTTCATCGACCGGCAGGGTGACCCCGTCAAGCGCTGGAAGCTGAGCCCGATCGACCTAGCCTCACTGGATAAGTGGAATGAGTACACCCGGGCTAAGGAGGCCATGTTCGCCATGACCGATCTGCCAGAGGCCCCGTGGACGGTGGTCAAGAGCAACGACAAGAAGCGTGCCCGGCTGGAGGCGGTTCGTTATGTATTGTCGATGTTTGACTACCCGGATAAGGATCACAAGATCGTCGGCAGTCCTGACCCGCTGATCATCCGCCCGGTCCGGGCGCTGGCCGGGCTAGCCGACGACGGCGACGGCGAGCCGCTGAGGCCGCACGTTCCGCTCAGCCGGTTCCCCCGCGCCCCGTCGCTCGCGAGCACCGCAGTCTCGGGCTAGACGGCCTGACCTGTCCGTCAGGCCCCGGACGCGGCCGCCCGCAGCGCAGACACCTGATACAGCGCGATCCCAGCCGCGACGCTGGCGTTGAGCGACTCGGCGCCGCTGATCGGGATCCGCGCCAGCAGGTCACACTGCCGTGCCACCAGCCTGGACAGGCCCTTGCCCTCCGAGCCAATCACGAGCACGAGCGGGCCGTCAGCAAGCGCGAGCGAGCCGATGTCGCCTTCGGCGGTCGCGTCGAGGCCGACGACGAACAGGCCGGACCGCGCGTACGCGACCAGCTCCCTGGTCAGGTTCGGTGTCTGGGCGACCCGCACCCGGGCGAGGGCGCCCGCCGACGCCTTCCACGCCCCAGCCGTCACCCCGGCCGAGCGGCGCACCGGTATCAGCACCCCATCCCCGCCGAAAGCCGCCACCGACCTGGCCACAGCGCCGAGGTTCCTCGGGTCGGTGATGCCATCGAGTGCCACGATCAGCGACCGCGGCCCGGCGGCCAGGTCTTGCGGGTGCGCGTAAGCGTAGGGCCTGATCCGCAGCGCCAGGCCTTGATGCACGGCGCCGCCGGTCAGCCGGTCAAGCTCGGACCGCCCGGCCTCGACGACGGCGACGCCGTGGTCAGCGGCCAGCTTGATCGCCTCGGTGATCCGGTCGTCGGCGTCCAGCCGCGGACCGACGTGCAGCGCCAAGGCCGGGACGCTGGCACGAAGCGATTCGAGCACGGCGTTTCGGCCCGCCACCACCTCGGCGGCGCCGCCTGCCGCAGCGTCAGCTCGGGGGCCTGTTCTTGCCCGGGGGGACACTCTGCTCCCCGGGGACACCCCGTACCCCGATGGGCTCCCCGGGGACACCCCGTACCGCGATGGGCCACCAGGGGACACCCCGTACCCCGATCGCCCAGAGCCCTCTGGGGTGGTCGCGCGCCTGGTCCGCGGCCCGCCGGCATCGCCGGGCTTCGCGGCAGCGGTGGCCGCCGCCCTGCGTTGCGCCGGGTGCCCGGGCCGGAACTCGGCGGCGGGAGTCGGCCCCTTGCCCTCGAGCTTGCGCTTGCCGTGGCCGCCCGTGCCTGGGCGCGGCTTTCCTGACTTGGTCCGGCCGCCAGGCGCGGGCTTGCCGCTCCGCCCGCCGCCGCCGTTGCCGCTCATCGCGCGAGCTCCCATCGCGGCCCGGCCGGGGTGTCCTCGACCACGACGCCAGCCGCGTGGAGCTGGTCCCTGATCGCGTCGGCCGCCTGGTAATCCTTGCGCGCACGCGCCGCCTGGCGCTGCGCGAGCGCCACGCCGACCAGCGCGTCCACGACATCGCGCAGGCCAGAGCCCGCTTCACCGGCGAACGGCGCGGCGAACGGGTCGAGGCCGAGCACGGCGAGCATCGCCAGGACCGAGGCGCTCTGCTTCGCCGTTCCCGCGACGTCGGCTGCCGCCAGCGCGGTGTTCCCCTCCCTGACCGCCTCGTGCACCACGGCGAGCGCCTGCGGCACGCCGAGATCGTCGTCGAGCGCGGCCGTGAACGCCGACGGCAGGCTGCTCGCGAGCGGCAGGCCGGCGCCAGCACCCGGCAGGCCGGCGCCAGCACCCGCAGCACCAAGGCGCTCCGTGCCAGCACCAGGGTGACCCGCGTGCGAAACCGGGCCGCGCCGCGCCGCCTCGCCGACGAGCTCGCCGGCCCTGATGAGGAAGCCCTCGATCCGCGCGTACGCGGCGACCGCCTCGTCGAGCGCCTCGGCCGAGTACTCGATGTCTGACCGGTAGTGCGCCTGACCGAGGTAGTACCGCAGCTCAACCGGGCGCACCTGGGTCACCATCGCGTCGACGAGCAGGGAGTTGCCTAGCGACTTGCTCATCTTCTCCCCGCCGAGCCTGACCAGTCCGTTGTGCAGCCAGTACCTGGCGAAGCCGTCGCCAGCCGCCCTGGACTGAGCGAGCTCGTTCTCGTGATGCGGGAAGACGAGGTCGAGCCCGCCAGCGTGGATGTCGAACGTCTCGCCCAGGTACTTGCGGGCCATCGCCGAGCACTCCAGGTGCCAGCCTGGCCGGCCGGGGCCCCAGGGAGTCTCCCAGAACGGCTCACCCGGCTTGTGGCCCTTCCACAGCGCGAAGTCGCGCGGGTCGCGCTTGGCGCCGTCGTCGCCATCGGTGTCCGCGGCTGGCCGCATGTGGTCAAGGCGCTGGCCGGATAGCGCTCCGTAGGCGGGGAACGAGCACACGTCGAAGTACACGTCGCCGCCCGCCGCGTAGGCGTGGCCGGCGTCGATCAGCCGATGCATCAGCGTGATCATCTCAGGCACGTGCCCTGTTGCCCTGGGCTCCACGTCAGGTGCCAGGCAACCGAGCACGTCATAGGCACGGGAGAACGCCCGCTGGTTGCGTTCGGCCACCGCCCACCACTGCGTGCCCTCCGCGCTCGCGGTGCGCAAGATCTTGTCGTCGATATCGGTGACATTCCGGCAGAAGGTCACAGACAGCCCGCTCACCATGAGCCAGCGGACGGCGATGTCGAAGCTGACGCCAGACCGGATGTGGCCGATGTGCGGCGGAGCCTGGACGGTCGCGCCGCACAGGTACAGCCCGGCCTGCCCAGGCATGAGCGGGACGAACTCGCGGACCGAGCGCGTGGCGGTGTCGTGCAAGCGCAACGTCATCAGTCAAGCTTACGTTTTATCCTCGCTCCCCGGGCCGATGGTGGTCATCGGCGGTCGGCGCGGGCCCAGCTCCAGGCGTACTCGGTGTCCTCGGCGGCGGCGGCGTTCGCGGCGAGCAGCAGCGGCCTGAACGTGTCGACCATCACGGCGGTCTCGTCGGTGGTGGTTCGCCCGGCCTCCATGGCCTTGATCACCGCCTCGACCGCGCCGGGGGTCGGGCCGTGGGTGAAGCCGGACGGGTGCAGCGTGACCGACCCGACGTCGACGCCGGACCCACGTCGCGCCGAGTAGTCGCCGGCCACGTAGAACAGCACCTCGTCGGAGTCGACGTTGTGATGGTTGTAGGGAATGGGAACGGACCTCGGATCGAAGTCCAGCGGCCGCGGGCAGAACGAGCAGATCACGAAGTTCGGTCCCTCGAACGTCTGATGAACGGGCGGCGGCGCGTGGGTGCGCTTCACGATCGGCTCGAAATCGGAGATGTTGAATGCGTACGGGTAGAGGTACCCGTCCCAGCCGACGACGTCGAATGGGTGATGGGCGTAGGTGAGCCTGGTCAGGCCGCCGCGATTGCGGACGATCACGGGCACGTCCTCGCCATCGGCCAGGATGGGTCCCTGCGGGCCGCGCAGGTCCCGTTCGCAGTACGGAGCGTGCTCAAGGAACTGGCCATTTTCCGACAGGTAGCGCCTCGGCGGCCTGATGTGGCCGCGGGCCTCGATCACCATGGCCCGCACGGGCCCGCCTGCGCCTGGCACCCAGCGGTGGATCGTGCCGCGGGGCACGATCACGTAGTCGCCTGCGCCGGCCTCGATCGTGCCATAGACCGATTCGAACCGGACCGAGCCATCGCTGACGTAGACCGCCTCGTCACCGGTCGAGTTACGGTACAGGTCGCAGGCGTCGGCCGTGGTGACAAAGGAGATCGCGAGGTCGTCGTTGCCCATCAGCGGCTGCCTGCCGGTGACCAGGTCGCCACCTTCGGCGAGGTTCGCCACCCGATAGTGCCTTGGCAGCAACGGGTGGTTGGGCACGTACCCGCGCTCGGCGGCGAGGTCGGGCATGGCCTCACTCTTCACGATCGCCGTTGGCGGGTGGATGTGATAAAGGAGCGAGGAATCCGAAGAGAAGCCCTCCTCCCCCATAAGTTCCTCCGCGTACAGTCCGCCGTCGGGCCGTTGGAAGCGGATGTGACGCTTTCTCGGAACCTCCCCGGCCACGCGGTAATAGGGCATATCGTCTCCCTGGCGGTACGGCAGGCCACGCCGTCTGGCTGTTCGGCGTGGTTCTGAGCTACCTTCTCCGACTATAGGCCGGCGTGAAAGCGACGAGCCCGGCGCCAGGCGGCTCATCGGCCAGCGGCGAGAGCGGAGGCCTAGCAGGCACCGGCGGATGCTGCGCAGGAAGGATTGCCGTGGCGAAGAAACGCGGCCGGCACGGTGGGCCGGCGACCGACCTGGTCGACCGGCGACCACGCCAGGACGCGGGAGCACGCTGGCACACCGTGGCCATAGTCACGATGGCCACCGGCCTGCTTGTGCTCACCGCGCTGGCGTGCGTGCTTTCCTACCCGAGCCTTCGCGCGCTCGGGGGCCAGGCGGCGCTGTCGCCCACGCAGGCCAAGGCCTACCCGATCGTCTTCGACGCCACATTGCTGATCGCCGGGTGCGCCGTGCTGGCCTTGCGCGGCGCGGGGGTGTTCAGCCGCATCTACGCGTGGCTGAGCCTGCTCGTGCTCCTGGCCGCGCTCGCAGCGGGCGGCGTGGTCCGGGCCGCAGCCGTGAAGGTGCCCCGCCAGCCCGCTGCGATCGCTGCGGCGGCGATCCCGTGGGCACTCGTCCTCATCGGCTTCGGACTGCTCATCACGCTGCTTGGCTACGCGAGGCGACGGCGCTCCGGCGGCCGGGCCGCGCGGACCGAGGTCTGGGCCGAGATCGCTCAGCCGGAAGCCGACGACGACGCGGCCCAAGACGGCGAGGTGCTAAGCGACGCGGGCCCAGGCGAGACGGGCGCTGGCGCCCGCGCCCTGGACAGCGTGGCTGGCGCGGGCGGCCTGACCAGCCGGGCGCGGGTGCAGGCGCCGCCTGCTGACTTGCAGCTTCGCGCCAGGGTGCCGGCCAGCCGCGCTCCGTCGCTCAGCGAGATGATGCCGCACGACATCACCACGCCAAGCGGCACGATCGCGCCAGCCGACGCCACGCCAGCCGATCACGACGCCACGCCGGCCGACGGCCCGCTCCCCCCTGCGTACCCTGCTGCCCAGGTCGATGAGCCCACGCCATCCGACGACACGCTCCCGCCCATGAGCCCTGCCCACGCCGCGGACACCGTGTCCAGCGACACCATGCCCGGCGACACCATGCCCGCAGACACCATGCCCGGCGACCCCATGCCCGGCGACACCGCGCCCGGCGACACCGCGCCCGGCGACGCCTTGTCACCAGGTAGCACCGAGGCGGCCGCCAAGCCAACCGTTCCCAAGCACATGCATCCCCCCGTCACCCTTGGCGTGATCAACGATGACCCGCCGGCCGAGCCGCCGGCGCTGCGCAGGCCGCACAGTTCGCCGACGCCACCCGAGGATTAGCGCACCATGATCACGGTGGGTTGCCGTCGCATAGACCGGCTAACCACCATGATCACGGTGGGTTGCCGTCACGTGGACCGGCTAACCCACCGTGATCATGGAAGCATGGCAGCGAACACGAGGGCGGTCGCTATGGCGGCGACGCCTTCGCCTCGTCCGGTCAGGCCAAGGCCGTCAGTGGTCGTGGCCGACACGCTCACCGCGGCGCCGCCGAGCGCGGCGGAAAGAGCTGACTGCGCCTCGGCCCGGCGGCTCGCGATGCGCGGCCTGTTGCCGATGACCTGCACGCTGACGTTCCCGATCTGGTAGCCCGCCTGCTTGACTAGCTCGGCGGTCCGGCCGAGCAGCACCACGCCGGGCGCCCCGGACCACTGAGGCCGGTCCGTTCCGAACTGGCTGCCAAGGTCACCAAGCTGAGCCGCGCAGAGCAGGGCGTCGCAGATCGCGTGCGCGGCGACGTCGCCATCGGAGTGTCCGGCCAGGCCCCGCTCGCCAGGCCAGCACAGGCCAGCCAGGTACAGTTCCCGTCCCTCGCCGAAGGGATGCACGTCAACGCCGATACCCACCCGCGGTGCTGACTCGGGGGGGCGACCCCCCGGGGGCCGATCAGCCATTCGGCGCGGCCGCGATCAGCTGGCGAGGATCTCGTCGAGCAGCGTCTCGGCCTTGTCCTCGTTCGTCTTCTCGGCCAGTGCCAGCTCGCTCACCAGGATCTGCCTGGCTTTGGCGAGCATGCGCTTCTCTCCGGCCGAGAGCCCGCGCTCGCGGTCGCGGCGCCACAGGTCACGAACGACCTCGGCGACCTTGTTGACGTCGCCAGACGCGAGCTTCTCGAGATTCGCCTTGTAGCGGCGTGACCAGTTCGTCGGCTCCTCTGTGTACGGAGCACGAAGAACCTCGAAGACGCGCTCCAAGCCCTCCTGGCCGACGACGTCCCGTACGCCGACGAGCTCCGCATTGTCTGCTGGCACCCGCACCGTCAGGTCACCCTTGTCGACCTTGAGCACGAGGTACGTCCTTTCCTCGCCCTTGATCGAACGGATCTCGATCTCCTCGATCCGAGCAGCCCCATGGTGGGGGTAGACGACAGTGTCGCCGACCTTGAAAGTCATGTGGCACGTACCCCTTCCGCTGTAGCCATCTTACCACGGCGGACAGCGCGCAATAGTCGTGCTTGATGACAAAGATGCAGGTCAAGGCCACTTTGTACACAGGGAATGGCAGGCGGCATCGCGAAAAGGCGAGCCCGGGCTCCGGCCAACCCGGAGACCTCGAGCCACATCGACGCCAACCGGGCGACGAGAACCGCCAAGGTGCCTCTAGTTTACCGCCAGATCGGCGCGACCGCAGCCTACGGCGCCGCGTGGCTGCCCGGCCGGCCAGGGCTCCGCCGACCAGATCCCCCGCGGACCGGCGCTCACCGCGCTGGCGACTTGGCGGGCCTGCGCTCTCCCGCACGGCGACCTGGCGCCGCGCCGCGAAATCCGCGACGATCTTAGCCACGCCTGCGGTGACGCGGGACGACCCGCAGGCTCATACTGGGAAGAGAGGTTATGCGCCAGATCCGGAGAGACTCGTGAACCAGGGCGGTGAACCGGGACACGATGATTATGGCCTGCCGCGGGTAGACGTCGAGATCCCCGATGACGCCCGTGAGCTCGATCGGGACGTGCAGGCCTACTATCGCGAGTTGCGCGCGCTTCGACGCCACCAGCGCAGCCTGCGGTGGCGGGCGCCGCTGCAACGGCCTGGCGCGCTGCTGCCGCTCATAGCCGGGTGCCTGCTCGTCGCGATGCTCTCGGGCATGGTGCTGACGATGTTCAGCGCCAACACCGACATCTCAGGCGATTCTCGATTTACCAGTCAGCAACGGCCGGCAACCTCCCCGGCGCGCCGTTCAGCGGGGGGTGCTGGGCCATCCGGGTCTAGCGTGTCCCCGGGCAGCAGAGCGTCCCACCAGGCCAGCACGGCGCCGTCCGCGCCCGCTGCGCGGCTGGCAGGCCGCACGTTGCCGGACCGGACGATCATCGTCGCTGGCCAGCCGGTGGCCCTGCGCACGCTCACCAGCGCCGCACTGGCGATCATCCCGGGCACCTGCCATTGCGCTGCTGCCCTGCGGGAGCTGATCGCTCAGGCCGAACAGGCCGACGTGCCCGTCTACCTGATCGTGTCCCCAGGCAATCGCGCGGCCATCGCCAGGCTGGCGGCGTCCTCAGGCTCGCCTGGCGCCCAGGTGGCGACGGACAAGGCGCACGTGCTGGCCGCCGTGTACCACCCGGTGGGCCTGACCGTGCTCCTCGTCGACTACCGGGGCTCGGTGACCGTCGCTCCTTTGCCGCTCACTTCGCTTCAGTGGGCCAGGCGGCTGGCCGGCCTCGTCCGCAGTGCTGGCTGAGTCCGCCCTCGCTCAAATCAGTGGGCCGGCTTCGAGCCATATGTTCCGCACGGCTACGCTGTGCCACGTCCTCAGGGCATGAAGCTCACGACGACCAACCGCGTCTTGCCGCGCCGGAGCGTCGTCACCACGACGAGGAGGCTCGGGTGATCAGGAGCTGCCGCGCAGGCACGATGCCGCGCCGCATCGTGATCGCGGTCGCCGCCGCACTGGTCCCGCTGATCGCCGGCTGTGAGGCCGGCACGAACGCGCCAAGCCTGCAGTGGCACCAGCCGACCGACGGCACGACCACGACCATCGGCGGCCTCACGATTAGCAACGCGTTCGTGCTTGGCGCCCCGCTCGGCTCCGAGCTGCGACCGGGCGAGAACGCGGGCTTGTTCTTCGCCCTCACCAACACCGGCACGTCTGGTGACCGGCTGATCGGCATATCCGCGCCTGGCCTCGCCCGGTCGGTGCTGCTGCCCGGCGGCCGGGTCGTGGTGAACTCTCAGCATTCCGTGCTGCTGACAGGGCCCAGGCCGCAGGTGATACTCGAGCATCTGCTCCGCACCGTGACCGGCGGCTCGGTCGTGACGCTAGTGCTTTCCTTCCGTAGCGCGGGACAGCTCACGCTGAGGGTTCCCGTCATGCCGATGGCGCAGTACTACGCAACCTTGTCACCGGCGCCGACGCCGACCGCCTCGGCCGCGAAGCCTACCGCCGCGCCGGCGGGCAAGCACCACCACAAGCACGCCTCGCCGTCGCCGTCAGCCAGCCCCTGACCCAGCGGGCCCGGCCTAAGCGCCTGGCTCGAACTTGTAGCCGAGGCCGCGGACGGTGATGATGTGAATCGGCCTGGTCGGGTCTTGCTCGACCTTGGCACGCAACCGCTTGATGTGAACGTCGAGCGTCTTGGTATCGCCTACGTAATCGGCGCCCCATACCCGGTCGATGAGCTGCATCCTGGTCAGCACCCTGCCCGAGTTGCGCAACAGCACCTCAAGGAGCTCGAACTCCTTCAGCGGAAGCTGCGCGGGAGCGTTGCGCACCATCACCACGTGCCGCTCAACGTCCATCCGCACCGGCCCGGATTCCATCACCGATGCCCCGGATTCCTCGCCATCGCCGCGACGGCGGAGTACGGCTCGCATCCTGGCGACTAGCTCCCGGGACGAGAACGGCTTCGTGACGTAGTCGTCTGCCCCAAGCTCGAGCCCGACGACCTTGTCAATCTCGCTGTCCTTGGCGGTCAGCATGATCACCGGCACGTTGGAGCGCTCGCGCAGCGCACGGCAGACCTCGCTGCCTGGCAGGCCGGGCAGCATCAGGTCAAGCAGGACCAGGTCAGCGCCGGTTCGGTCGAACGTGTCGAGCGCCGCGGGCCCGGTCGGGCACACGGCCACCTCGAATCCTTCCTTGCGGAGCATGTACGACAGCGCGTCGCTGAACGACTCCTCGTCTTCGACAACCAGCACCCGCGTCACTTTGCTGCCTCCTTGGCAGGTCGATCGGGCCGGATCGGGGCCACCTTGCCGCCGGTCATGACGGCTTTCCCTGGCCGCACGGGCAGCCGCAGCGTGAAGGTCGACCCAGCGCCCTCCTTGCTCGTGACTGTCACGCTGCCGCCGTGCGCCGCCATCACGTGCTTGACGATGGCGAGTCCGAGGCCGGTACCACCGGTAACCCTTGAGCGGGCGGGATCCACCCGGTAGAACCGTTCGAAAATTCGCTCGAGATCGCGCTCGGGAATCCCTATCCCCTGGTCCGTCACGCTCAGTTCCACCGCATGCTTGCCCGACACCTTGGTGGTGACCACGACTCTGGTTTTCTCCGGGCTGTAGGCGACCGCGTTGTCAAGCAGGTTGCGCAGCGCGGTCACCAGGAGATCCTCGTCGCCGAGCACCGACAGGTGGCGGGTACCCGCGGCCGCGAGCTCGATGCCGCGGGCGGCCGCCTTCATCCGGCACCGGTCGAGTGCCTCAGCCACGACCGCGTCGAGGTTCGCGCGAACGGGATCAGGAATCGGCTCGGCGGCCTGAATGCGATTCAGGGTGATGAGGTCCTGAACCAGGTTGGTGAGCCTGGCCGCCTCCTGGCGCATCCGGCCGGCGAATCGCCGTACCGCCTCAGGGTCGTCAGCGGCGTCCTCCACCGTCTCGGCGAGCAGCGCCAGCGCACCGACCGGGGTCTTGAGCTCATGGCTGGTGTTGGCTACGAAGTCCCTGCGGACCTCCTCGACCCTGCGGCGCTCGGTCTGGTCCTCAGCGAGCAGCAGCACCAGGCCGCCGCCGCCGACAGCGGTGCCGAGCGGGGCCACCCGGACCGCGAAGCTCGTCGTCTTGCCGCTGACGCCGCCGGTCGAGATGTCGATCTCACCCTCGCGGATCTCGCCGTCCCTGCGGACCTGACGCGCCAGCGCCAGCAACTCTCCGACGACCAGGCTGTCGCCTCTGACCAGGCCAAACGTCCTGGCGGCCTCGCTAGCCTGGAGAACCTGGTCGTTGCTGTCGATGACCACGGCGGACGAGGACAGCACGCCGAGGACGGCCGCGATGCCGACGGGCAGCCTCGCCGTCCGCGCATCTGCCCCCGACGCGCCCTGCGGTGCGGGCACATTTACCTGCAGCGCCGATGACACATCGGTGACATCAGCGGCCGTCGCGAGCACGTCCAAGTCGGTATCAGCGAATGCGGCGGCACCGGCGCTAGCATGGACCGATCCACGGGTGCTCATCGGGCCACCTTCGCGGCCGACGCCGCGACGTGGGCACGTCTGACCGCAATCACCCCCACATCCACGCTTTGATGGTATCCGCAACGCTAAGCGTGCGCATCAGAGGGGTCGCCCTGACCAGGAGCAATTTGCGGAGAGTTCATCATTGCCATGGTAACTGTTCATGCCTTAACCGCCCGTCCGCCTCCGTCAAGATGACATTTGCACCGGTTTAAGCCACGATCGCGTCACCTGTTGGCTGTTACCTTCCTGTCGCGCCTCATCTGCCCTGGGCGCGAACCGCCTCGGCGGCGACCTTGGCGGCCTGGGGATCGAGGTACCTGCCTCCAGGCTCGACCGGCCGGTATCTGCGATCGAGCTGGTAGACGAGCGGAATCCCGGTGGGGATGTTCAGCTCGGCGATCTCCGCGTCGCCGATGCCGTCCAGGTGCTTGACGAGCGCCCGCAGCGAGTTGCCGTGCGCGACGACGAGCACGGTCCTGCCGACCGCCAGATCACCCACGATCGCGTCCTGCCAGTACGGCAGCAGTCGGTCTACCACGTCACGCAAGCACTCCGTCCGCGGCAGCAACTCGTCGGGAAGCAGGGCATACCTCGGGTCGTAGGCCTGCGACAGCGGGTCATCGTCGGCGAGCGGCGGCGGGGGCACGTCGTAGGAGCGTCGCCAGAGCATGAACTGCTCGTCACCGAACTCGGCGCGGGTGCGGGCCTTGTCCTTGCCCTGAAGCGCACCGTAGTGCCGCTCGTTCAGCCGCCACGACCTGCACACCGGCAGCCACGCCAGCCCGGCTGCGTCGAGGGTGGCGTTGGCGGTCTGGATCGCCCTGGTCAGGACCGAGGTGTACACGACATCGGGGCGCAGGCCGCTCTCGCCGAGCAGGCGGCCGGCCGTCCCGGCCTCCGCGACGCCCCGCTCAGACAGGCCGACGTCGACCCAGCCGGTGAAGAGCCCTTCGGCGTTCCAGGCGCTTTCGCCGTGCCTGAGCAGCACCAATGTCCCCATCCGCCGAGAGTATCGCGAGCAGCCCGCCGGCCTGCCGGGAACATGACAGCGAACTTTCTGGTTCCTCCCTCTCGGAGGTGTTTGCCAGTGCCGCGTCGCTACCCGCAGCGAGTCGCGACCATCAGCGTCCACACATCGCCACTAGAACAGCCGGGCACCGGCGACGCCGGCGGCATGAACGTCTACATCGTCGAGGTCGCGAAGCGCCTTGCGGCGCGCGGCGTCGAGGTCGACATATTCACCCGCGCGGCGTCGCGCGACCTGCCACCGGTCGTCGAGATCGCGCCAGGCGTGCTGGTCAGGCACATCGTGGCCGGGCCGTTCGAAGACCTCGACAAGGCCGATCTCCCCGGCCAGCTCTGCGAGTTCACCTTCGAGGTGCTCCGTGCGGAAGCGGCCCACGCCCCTGGGAGGTACGACCTCGTGCACGGCCATTACTGGCTGTCCGGCCAGGTCGGCGCCGTGGCCAAGGAACGCTGGGGCGTGCCGCTCGTGCAGTCCATGCACACCCTAGGCCGGGTCAAGAACGCCGCGCTGGCGGCCGGTGACGCCGCCGAGCCCGCGGTGCGGATCCGCGGCGAGGCGGAGGTCATCGGCACCGCCAACCGGATCGTCGCCAACACCGACGCCGAGGCGAGCGACCTGATCAGGCTCTACGACGCCGATCCGCGCCAGGTCGCCGTGGTCAGCCCAGGCGTGGACCTCGCCACCTTCCGGCCGGGCTCGCGGTGGCACGCCAGGCGACGCCTCGGCATCGCGCAGAACGCGATCGTGCTCGTATTCGCCGGCCGGGTTCAGCCGCTGAAGGCGCCTGACATACTGCTCAAGGCCGCCGCCGAGCTCGTGCGTGAGCGCCCGAGGCTGGCCGACAGGCTCGTGGTCGCATTCGTCGGAGGCCCGAGCGGCACCGGGCGCAACGACCCCGACAGCCTGGCACAGCTCGCCGCCGAGCTCGGGATCGCACGCAACGTCAGGCTCGAGCCACCCTGCCCGCAACGCGACCTGGCGGAGTGGTACCGGGCCGGGACGCTTGTGGTCGTGCCGTCGTACTCAGAGTCATTCGGCCTGGTGGCGGTCGAGGCCCAGGCATGCGGCACGCCGGTGGTGGCGGCCGCGGCCGGAGGGCTGCGAACCGCGGTCAGGGACGGCGTGTCCGGCGTTCTCGTCGACTCGCACGACCCGGCCAAGTACGCGCGGGTCATCTGGAGCCTGATCACCGACGCCGGGCGGCTGGCCAGGCTGGCCAGGGGCGCGAGGAAGCACGCGTCCGGACTCGGCTGGCCGGCCACGGTCGACCGGCTACTCGCCGTGTACGGTGACGCCATGAGCGAGGTCGCTTCCGGGGGATCGTCCCGGGCTAGCGCCGCGGGGGGCTTCGGGCCATCGGGGGTTCGGGGGTCTCCCCCGGACGGCAGAGTGGCCCCCCGGGCCAGCACCGTGGACGCGTGAGGCCGGCCGGGCGTGACCGCTGACGCTGCGGGCCGACTTGGTGAGATCCTGGCTGAACTCGGGGTTGGCTTCCAGTCACCGCAGCCTGGCGCGTTCTTGGTGCGCTTGGAGGGCCAGCACAAGCTCGCCACCATGACCTGGCTGATAGCTGGCTCGCACAGCCTGCACGTCGAGGCGTTCTTCTGCCGCCAGCCAGACGAGAACCACGCCGAGTTCTACCGGTTCTTGCTCGAGCGGAGCAGCCGGATGTTCGGCGTTCATTTCGCCCTCGACCCGGTGGGCGACGTCTACCTGACCGGCAGGCTCCCGCTCGCCGCGATCACCCGCGATGAGATCGACCGCCTGCTCGGTTGCGTGCTCACCTACTCCGACGACAACTTCGACCAGGCGCTGATGCTCGGGTTCGCCTCATCGATCAGGCGGGAGTGGGCCTGGCGGACCAAGCGGGGCGAGAGCCTGGCCAACCTCCAGGCCTTCGCGAGGCTCGCCGACGTACCATGACGCGCCGGCCGGCCACGGCGGGTTCCGGGGGGTCGCCCCCCCGGGCCAGCACCGCGGCGGGTTCCGGGCCATCGGGGGCTCTCGCGCGAGATAGCTTCGAGGTGTTCGGGACGACCGCCGTGCTTGTCGTCACGCGGCCGGGCGTGCTTGGGCGCGCGCGAGCCATCGCCGACGCCGGGCTTGCGGCCATTGACCGGGCGTGCAGCAGGTTCCGGCCTGACTCCGAGCTTTGCGCGCTCAACGCGGCCAGGGGCGAGCTCACCAGGGTCAGCGGGCTGTTCGCGATGCTGATCGGCCAGGCGCTGCGGGCGGCCGAGCTAACCGACGGCGCGGTGACGCCCACCTGCGGGCGAGCGCTTGTCGCAGCGGGTTACGACCGTGACCTAGCCGATGTGCGAGCGCGCGAGGGGGAACCTCGACCGACCCCGGCACCTGGGCCGGTTCCGAGCTGGTGCGACGTATGGCTCGACCCGGTCCGGCACCTCGTCAGGCTCACCGATGGCGTCGAGCTCGACCTTGGCTCCACCGCCAAGGCATTGTCGGCCGACCGTTGCGCCGCCCTGATCGCGCGCACCCTCCGCTGCGGCGCGCTCGTCAGCCTCGGCGGTGACGTCGCCGTCGCCGGGCCACCGCCTGGCGACGGCTGGCACGTGCGGGTGACCGACGATCACGCGGCTCCAGCCGATGCGCCAGGGCAGACCATCACGATCCGCTCCGGCGGTCTCGCGACGTCGAGCACCACGGTCAGGACCTGGACCTCAGCCGGCCGGACCCGCCATCACATCATCGACCCGGCGACCGGCGAGCCCGCAGACTCCTGCTGGCGAACGGTCAGCGTCGCCGCAGGCACCTGCTTCGACGCGAACGTCGCCAGCACAGCGTCGATCATCAAGGGCCCGGCCGCGATCGACTGGCTGACCCGGTCCGCGCTCCCGGCCAGGCTCGTCAGCCAGGCCGGCGTCGTCACGACCATCTCCGGCTGGCCAGCCGACACGGCTTTATCTCAGCGGGCCTGCGGCTAGCGGGCTCGGCGGAGCGACAACGTGGTGGCCTTGCTGCTCCTCTCGCGACAGCAAGGACCCCACGTTGCTGCCGTAACTGTGCACTGAACTTGGCGACGCACCCGAGCGCCGCAGCGCTGGCACGCGACGTCGCAGTACCGTCATGGCCGCTCGTCGGCGCTCTCGCAGCCGTCCATGATCAAGGCGGCGGGTGGTGCTTGGGTTGGCGGCGTGTGGCGCTTGGGTCGCATGTGGCCCGTGATGTCGTTTGCGACCACGCCGCACCCGGTACGGCATGGCCGGAACCGGGTTGCCCGACCGCGTCCGGGCATGGACCGGTCGAGCGGATATCGTGTGAGCGTCGGACGGCTTCTGCGATGATGTTGCGCGAGGCCGGTTATATCTGATTTAAGCGGGTCCGTTCGCGGAGGGCATCGGTAAATGATCACGCACTGGTCGAAGTACGCTCCGCCGCCCCTCGCGATCGCGCTGGTGGCGGCCGGCCTGCTGGTGAGCATGTTGCCGGGCACGTCGCCCGCCCGTGCCATCTCGGCGACCCGGCCGGCCGATGGCGGGCTAGGCGCCGCGCCGCGGCCCGGAGGCGGGCACGGCACCCCACCGCGGGGCGTCTGCTCCAAGGACGCGAGCGGCAAGGTGGTCAACTGCCCGAGGCCGGTCACCAGCGCGGCGCTTCCCGCGCGGGTGCGCAGCTCGGCGCTGGTCACTGGACCGATCACCGACCCGGCCACGTTCCTTGACACCCGCACCTGGACCAGCGGTGGCGGCAACACCTTCCCAGGCGCCGACGTGCCGTTCGGGATGATCCAATGGAGCCCTGACACCTCGCCGGGCCGCGCAGACGGCGGGGGCTACACCTATGGCGACACCAAGCTGATCGGCTACAGCCTCACCCACCTTTCTGGCCCTGGCTGCATCGCGGCAGGTGACGTGCCGATCCTGCCAATGACCGGCACCCTGCCCAATGGCGATCCGAACGCGGTGACCACGGCGTTCACCAACCGCGGCGAGGTCGCGCAGGCCGGGTACTACTCCGCGAACAGCAACGGCAAGAACACCATCACGTCCCAGTTCTCGGCCACCGAGCACAGCGCGATAGGCAGGTTCACGTTCCCGCCGACCGACGAGGCCGACTTCCTGATCAAGCTGCGCGACAGCGAGCGCGGCGACTCCGCGTCCGGCGCGACGATCGTCAGCGACGACGAGGTCCAGGGCTTCGCGACGAGCGGCAACTTCTGCAACGAGTACCCGGGCAACGGGTACGGCCGGCAGGACTACACCGTGTACTTCGACATCACCTTCAGCCAGCCGTTCACCAGGCACCGGATCATCACCCAGCCTGGCCGCAAGGACCCCAACTCGGTGTTCCTCGTCTTCAACACCACGAAGGACAGGCTGATCGACGCCAAGGTCGCCATCTCGTACGTGAGCGCGGCGAACGCGAAGCTGAACTGGCAGACCGAGGATCCGGGCTGGAACTTCACCGCCATCAAGACGGCCGCCCAGAACACGTGGAACGCGCTGCTCACCAAGATCAGCGTATGGGGCGGCACGACGGCCCAGACCCAGGAGTTCTACAGCCTGCTCTACAAGACGCTCCTGCAGCCCAACATCACCAGCGACGTGAACGGGCAGTTCCTCGGATCGGACTACAAGGTGCACACGGTGGCCGCCCCGCAGCAGAACCAGTACGGCATGTTCTCCGGCTGGGACATCTACCACGGGCAGGCCCAGCTGATCGCGATGCTCGACCCGGCGGCGGCGAGTGACATGGCGCAGTCGCTGGTCAACGAGTACACCGAGAACGGCATCTTGCCGCAGTGGGGGTACCTGAACACCGACAACTACACGATGGTCGGCGACCCGGCGGACGCGATCATCGCGGATTTCTACGCCTTCGGCGCTCAGAACTTCGACACGGCGACGGCGCTGACTGACATGCTCACCCAGGCCGACACCGTCAACACGGTCAGGCCAGGTGAGTCGCTCGAGACGAGCGATGGCTACCTGCCGCAGACCACGACATTGTCGCCGGACGGGACATACGCGTGCTGCCGCCTGCACGACCAGGTCTCTGCGCTGCTCGAGTACGACACGGCTGACTTCGCGCTGTCGCAGTTCGCCGCCGCGCTTGGTGATTCGACCGACGCGACCGCGCTGGAGGCGCGGGCGGACAACTGGGCCAACGAGTTCGACGCGAACACGACCAGCCCGGTGGGCAGCTTGCTCACGCCGCGGTGCGCCAGCGGTAGCTTCCTTACGGTCAAGCCCACGACCGGCCAGGGCGTCTACGTCGAGGGCTCCGCCTACGAGTACCTGTGGGACGTGCCGAACGACTACGCGGACCTGTTCGCCGACCTAGGCGGCGACGCCGCGGTCGTGCCCGCGCTCACGACGTACCTTTCCAAACCCAACGGCTACGGCATGTACGCCGAGCTCTCGAACGAGTTCGACCTCGGCGAGCCGGTCGCGCTCGACTACGCGGGCGACCCGGCTGGCACCCAGCTCGCCATCAACACGATCAGGAACAAGCTGTACCAGCCCGGGCCGTTTGGCCTGCCGAACAACGACGACCTCGGCGCGATGAGCTCGCAGTTCATCTGGGAGATGCTCGGCATGTACCCGGAGAACCCCGGCACCAACAACCTGGTGTTCGCCAGCCCTGGCTTCCCCAACGAGGTCATCACGCTGCCGGACGGCAACACGATCACGATCACCGCGCCGGGGGCCTCGCCGACGGAGTTCTATGCCAGCGGCCTTTCCATCGACGGCACCGCCGTCACCAGCCTGTACACCACGCTCAGCGCGCTCGACGCGCCGGACACCACGATGGCCTGGACCATGTCGGCCTCGGCCACGACCTGGGGGCAAGACCTGACGCCGCCGCCGTCCTATGGCCCGGCTCCGACGCCACCCCCCGCATCCTCGGCGGTCTCGTCATGCACGACAAGCAGCTCGTCACCCAGCCCTAGCCCAAGTTCGAGCCCAAGTTCAAGCCCGAGTCCCAGCTCAAGCCCAAGTCCCAGCTCAAGCCCGAGTCCCAGTCCGAGCCCAAGTTCGTAGCATGGGGCCACTGGACGGCGTCCGGGTCATCGAGATCGCGAGCCTGGCACCCGCGCCGTTCGGGTGCATGGTCCTGTCCGACCTCGGCGCGGACGTGCTCAGGATCGAGCGGCCAGCCGCGTGCGCTCCGGGTGCGCCCGCTCCCGTCGACCCGCTGACCAGGGGCCGCCGGTCGATCGGGCTGAACCTGAAGGATCGCGCCGGGGTGGACCTGCTGCTGCGGCTGGCCGAGTCCGCCGACGTGCTCGTCGAGGGCTTCCGGCCTGGGGTCACCGAGCGGCTCGGCTTCGGGCCCGAGGTCTGCGCCCGGCGCAATCCGGCGCTGATCTACGCCAGGATGACCGGCTGGGGCCAGGACGGCCCGCTCGCGCCGACCGCCGGGCACGACATCGACTACATAGCGATCTCTGGCGCGCTGCACCCCATCGGCCGGGCGGGCGAGCGCCCGGTGCCGCCGCTCAACCTGGTCGGGGACTTCGGCGGCGGCGGGATGCTGCTGGCCTTGGGCGTGCTCGCCGCGCTGATCGAGCGACAGCGGTCAGGCCTTGGCCAGGTGGTGGACGCCGCGATGGTGGACGGCTCGGCGCTGCTTACGTCGTTCATATACGGGCTGCGGGCGCGGGGCGGATGGCGAGACGAGCGCGGGGTTAACCTGCTCGACGGCGGTGCGCCGTTCTACGACACCTACGCGACAGCCGACGGGAAGTACGTCGCCGTGGGAGCGCTCGAGCCACAGTTCTACGCCGCGCTGCTGGCCGGGCTCGGGCTAGCCGACGCCGAGCTGCCCGGTCAGCTCGACGTGGCCGGCTGGCCGGTGCTGCGGGAGCGGTTCACCGAGGTCTTCGCGCGGCGCACCAGGGATGAGTGGGCGGAGGTCTTCACCGGGACCGACGCGTGCGTCGCGCCAGTGCTCTCGCCGGCCGAAGCTCCCGGCCACCCGCACAACGTGGCACGCGGGCTGTTCGCCAGCGTAGGCGGCGTGTCGCAGCCTGGGCCCGCGCCGAGGTTCAGCCGAAGCGAGGCTGGCCTGCCAGCGCCGCCCGTTAGGCCGGGCGCCGACACCGACGCCGTGCTCGGCGGGCACGGGCCTGGCGGGCTCGGCCTGTCCGCCGATGAGATCGCCGAACTGCGCGCGGCCGGGGTGGTCGCCTGATCCGACTGCGACCGCGCCTGAGCTTGACGGGTCGACTGGCCGACTGGCGGTTCGGGCCGGACGCGGAGATCTTGCGGCTGGCGGTCCCCGCGTTCGGGGCGCTTGTGGCCGAGCCGCTGTTCCTGCTGGCTGACTCGGCGATCGTGGGCCGGATAGGCACCGCGCCGCTCGGCAGCCTCGGCGTGGCGGCGCAGGCACTGTCCGCGCTGGTCAACGTGTCGATATTCCTGGCATACGGCACGACGGCCGCGGTCGCGCGCCAGCTCGGCGCAGGCAACCACGCGGACGCGATACGCCAGGGCATCGACGGCCTGTGGCTTGCCGGGGCGATCGGCGTCGTCGTGTTCGCTATCGGGGCGCCGCTCGCGCGGCCGATCGTCGCCGTCTTCGGTGCGTCCGCGGCGGTGACCGCTGGCGCGGTTACCTACCTGCGGATCAGCCTGCTCGGGGCGCCGGCCATGCTCGCGGTGCTCGCGGGCACCGGCGTGCTGCGCGGCCTGCAGAACACGGCGACCCCGCTGATCGTGTCCGTCGTGGCCAACGTGGTGAACGTGGCGCTCAACGCGACGTTCGTGCTCGGGCTGCGCTGGGGGATCGCCGGCTCGGCCTGGGGCACCGTGATCGCGCAGAACGGGGCTGCCGTGGCGTACCTGGCGTTCGTGGTGGCGGGCGCGAGGAAGGCGGGGGTTCGGCTCGGCGCCGACCTGGCCGGCCTGGCGGCAGCGGCCAAGACCGGCGCCTCGCTCGTGATCAGGACGATCGCGCTGCAAGCGGTGCTGGTCGCGGCGACGGCGATAGCCGCGAGGCTTGGCGACGCCTCGATCGCGGCGCACCAGGTCGCGTTCAGGGTGTGGTCGCTGCTGGCGTTCGCGCTCGACGCGATCGCGATCGCCGGGCAAGCCATCACGGGCAAGTACCTCGGCGCCGGGGACGTAGCCGGGGCCAGGGCCGCCACCACGCGGATGATCCGCTGGGGACTTGGCTGCGGAGCCGTGTTCGGCATCGTGCTGCTGGTGGCGCGGCCCTGGCTGCCCGCGTTGTTCGCGGCGGCGCCACCGGTGGCCCATCTGCTGCTCATCGTGCTGGTCGTGGTCGCGATACAGCAGCCGGCGGCGGGAGTCGTGTTCGTGCTCGACGGCGTGCTGATCGGGGCCGGGGATCAGGATTACCTGGCGGTGGCCGGGCTGGTGTCGACAGCCGTCTTCGGGGTGGGCGCGGTGATCGTCGTGACCACCGGGGCCGGCCTGCTCGGCTTGTGGTTCGCGATCTCCGCCTGGCTGGCGGCGCGGCTGGTCACGCTCACGATGCGGGCTCGCGGCGCCCGCTGGCTGGTGACCGGCGCGGTCAGGGCGTAGCCGCAGGCGGCGCGCCCGGCGGCAGCCTGCGCAGGTCCTCGGCGGTGAGCTCGCCGGTCGAGATCAGCAGCGCGGCCAGTTCTTCAAGAGCCCGTGGCCCGCGCAGTTCAGCCACTCCGTACCTGGCGTAGCGGTTCCTTATGTTCTCGCAGCGCTTGGTGACGGTGTGCGGATCCCAGCCGATCCGCTCGGCGGCCTGCTTGGCGCTGCGCGGGGCGGGCTCGCCCACGTGCCGCCAGTCCAGGTATTCCTCAAACCTCGCGGCGAGGACCAGGCGATCGGTAGGGGTCAGCGGCGCCCGGTTGCGGGTGCTCGTCCGAACGTGCGGGCTGGTCGCCTTGTGCGCCGCGGTGCTGCCCTCGGCAGGCTGCGACCGCTGGGTGCCGCCGCCGGCGTGCTCGGGTTCCTCGGCGTCCAGATGCGGGAGCCGCAACCGCAGCGTGTAGCTGCCGAGCCTGCCGTTGAGCCTGACCTTGGCGTGCCACTGCTCGATCGGGATCCGCATCCCAGGCGGCAGGTCGACCCGGAAGCCAAGGTCGGCGGATAGGTAGAGCATCGAGGAAGAGCTGTCGTTCGATAGCCACCAGAGCCCGTGCTGGCACGTGAAGCTGCCCGCCGTCCTGGAGAGCCCGAGGTCGTGCATGGGCAGTACCGCCGTGGATTCGGCGTCACGGCCGAACGTGAACCTGTCGCCTGGCCGCACCCGCCAGGTTCCGGTCTCGTACATGACTATCAGCAGCACATCTCATTCTCACCTGGTGATGCGGCAAAGGGTGGCAGTTAGTGGCCCAGCGCAAGCTCGATGACCCGGACGATCACGAGGATGATGACCAGGCCGAGGTAGGCCCACATCGCCGACATGCCGAGGCGGCGCGTCAGGGACATCTGGACCGGGGCTAGCATCGCGATCGGTGGCATCCGCCAGCTGTCCCTGGCTGCCGCAGCGGCCGGCCGGGTCGTGACTGGCGCCGCCTTGCGACGGCTCGGGATCGGCGTGGCGTCGGGCCCGGCGAGCGCGCCGCCGTACCGGGCCACCAGGCCGCCAAACCGGGTAGCAGGGCCGCCGAACCGGGCCATCAGGCGGCCTAGGCGGACCAGGAACACGCCGAACCGGGCGGTGAGCTCACCAAGCCTGCCGCGCCAGCTTCGCAGCAACGCCGCGCCGATACCCAGCGCCGCGGCTACCCCGCACCCGGCCATGATCGACGTGATCTGCCCGGAGGAAACCCCAGGAAAGAGCACGGACACCGTCAGGATCACCGACAGCATGACCAAGACGCCGATCACGACCACCGCGAAGATGTTGGTCGCCTTCCCGTTGACCCACGGCCCGAGTACCTGCTTGTCGTTGCAGAGCAGCAACAAGAAGACTGTGGCGCTTGGCAACAGCACCCCGGCTAGTACCTGCACGCCCTCGGTGAGCAGCCCGAGCGGTGAGCCTGGCACGAGCACGACGCCCGCGGCGATGGCGATCAGCGCCGCGTACATCGCGTAGAACCCCTTCGCCTGACGAACCCCGCGATGCAGTGAGTGCTTCAGGCCCAGCATGTCGCCAACCGCGTAGGCCGTTGACAGGGAGACGGCGAACGCGCCGATCATCGAGGCGTCAAGCAACGCGATAGCGAACAGGATCCCTGCGGCGTGCCCCGCGTACGCCGCCAGCCCCGTCGCGAGGCCGGCCGAGTCCGTGAACGGCGCGTGCCTAGGCCCGGCGAACGCGGCGGCCGTGGCCCCCATCAGCGCCCCGCCACCGATCACGACCGTCACGATGCCGATCCACAGGTCGGCCTTCTCGTACCGCATGAATCTCGGCGTGATCCGCTTGTCGATGACATAGGACTGCTGGAAGAAGAGCTGCCAGGGCGCCACCGTGGTGCCCACGATCCCGATGATCAGCAGCATGACGGTGGCGAGGTGGGCGGAGCCGCCAGGTACCGACGGGGTCACGAAGCCGCTGGCCAGCTGGCCGATCGGCGGGTGCGCGAGCACGTACAGCGGGATCAGCAACAGCGACCCGGCGCAGAAGATCATCGCGACCCGCTCGAACCTGCGAAAGCTACCCGTCGAGGCGGCGGCGACGATGACCAGGCCCGCCATGATCACCGCGACTATCCTCGGCAGGCCGAGATAGCTGGCGGCCAAGGCGATCCCGATGAACTCCGTCACGATCGTGAGCGCGTTGAGCGCGAACAGGTCGATCACGCTGAACGCACCCCAGAACCTACCGAACCGCTCGAGGATCAGCCGCGCGTGACCGACGCCGGTGACGGCGCCAAGCCGAAGCACCATCTCCTGGTTCACGTAAAGAACCGGGATCAAGAGCACGAACGTCCACAGCAGCTTGGTGCCGTAGGTCTGGCCGGCCTGCCCATAGGTGGAGAACGCCCCGGCGTCGTTGTCGCCGATCAT